>DAHXLY010000038.1 GCA_027365735.1 Microcaldota archaeon | reverse complement strand
TATTCTTCAGGCGGACATTTCATCGGTAACATCGCGATTTCTAGATACCTAAGCCATTCCAAGGAGTGATAATGTCTTATCAAGTTTAAGCGACCGTTTGCCGGCGCGCTCTTCAACTCATAGAAAAATTCCTTCATGGTCGGCTTTCTGAGCGTTTCGCTCAGTGCCCTATCAAAATTGTTCAACTTGCCTGTTGTTTCCATCAAGACACCAATAGCGCTTAGTCCCACTGGGTATTTATTGATTTTGATGCTCGCCGCTATCCGTTCAATAAAAACGAGCTGGAACTATTTCCTTGAGGCCCTGAGCTTCGCGCGGTGCTCCTTCCTGATCCTTCTGATCTTCTGGACGTTGCGGTACTTCTTCCCTATCCTCCGGTTGGACTTCTGTACGTGCTTTTGTGGCATAGAATCACGATTCGCTTTTTACCTTTGTTTTCTGTTCCTTATCTGTCTCTCGCCGATCCTGACAGGCGCACATCTATTAGATAAAATAGGTTTATTAAGCTTGTCGAATGTTATCTCCAGCACCCCGTTGGTGTAATTTGCGCTCCTCGCCACCGGGTCTATCCTGCTCTCGAGCACTATCTTCCTGTTGTAGCTCCACCTCTGGTTCTTCGCGTTCAGGTCGATCGAGTCGTTGCAGGCGGTGATCTTTATGTCGCGCTTGTCCATCCCTGGCAGCTCGGCTATCATTATCAACTCCCTTTCTTTGTCGATTATGTCGATGAGCGGCTCGCGCTCCTCACTGAATTTTACTGTTGGTCCCACAGGTCTGATGTTGCCGAAGCTCTGCACCACAGGGCGTTGTTCCTCGTCCATGCGGATGTTGAACCCGTAAATGATCGGGTTGTTCGTCGCGTCAGGATCAGCGACAGCATTGAAGTCCTTTGCTATCTCCCTGAGGAACTGCGAGATCAGGCTGTTTATCTCCGATAACCTCCCGTCCGCCTCCGGCTCCTCATTGCTGTGCTTTCTCTTCGCCAACCCTTCCACCCTGTGCTGTACAATTAAGCTGATGAATACTAGTTTATATTCATTTTGTTTCATTTCGTGTTTTTTCGTCATTCATTTGATCCAATCTCCCATCCCCTTCTGGCGCGTCGACCCCCTGACTTCGACGAGCTTGTCCGCGTACTTCACCACCCTTTCCTCGCTGAAGTCGTGCTCGTCGCACATGAACTTTATTATCCTGTCGCGGTCCGGTCTCGCCTTCAGCATTACGTCCAGCTCGTGGTTGCTGATTTCCTTCACTTCGGGGTTCAGGAATAGGTCCTCAACCTCGTGGATGTCGAGCTCAAACTCGTAGTTGTACTTCTCCCTCACGTATTTTATCAAGTCGTCAATGCTCTTTGTCTCCTTCGCGATCTTCAGCGCCGTCTTCGGCCCGACCTTTGGCACGCCCTCATTGAAGTCGGTGCCGAGCAGGATTCCAAGCCATATCAGCTGTTTGTGGTTCACCCCCAGCCCCGCAAGCGTGTCGTCGAAATTCATTATCTCCGGATCGACGTTTATGTAGATGTTCTTCTTCGGAAGCTTCCTCCTCCCGCTGATGGTAAGATTCCTTGTGACAAGCGGCGCCCCGAACAGCATCGTATCGTAGTCCTGGCTCGCCACAGCGTAAACCTGGCCCTTCCTGCATAAGTATGAGGCTTGTCCTTCACCTTCGCTTGGTGCGTTGATGTAGGGGATACCCATGTTCTCAAGCAATCTCTTCGCGCTCGCGATTATCTCATCGGTCATACGGACGGTGCCCTGGGCGTACATGCGCGCCTCCTCCATCTGTCCCTTCTGGAGCGCCTCCTCCATAGCTTTCTGGGCCTCCTCCTTCCGCTTCATGCGCGCCTGGATGGTTTTCTGCTTCAGCACCGACGGCAAACCGTCAAATACATATATCGGCCTCGCACCATAGCCGATCAGCTCGATGTTCCTGTAGAAGATCCCCGAGAGGTGGCTTGTCACATGACCCTGTGAGTCCTTCAGCGGGGTTCCATCGGGTCCGCGGATGATCGATAGGAATTGGTACAGGACGTTGTACGCATCCACCGCTATGACCTTGTTGCTCAGCTCCGCTAAGTCCAACTTCCTCTTCGAGACCAGCTTGCCGAGGTCAACCGCCATGTGGGTATTGCTGAGTTAGCCTATTAATTCGTATCGGCGAACTCCCCGAGCGTGGCCTTGTCGGGCTTCTTCGAGACCTTGATCGGCGCCTCCTCTACAGCGTCCTCGGTCAGCTTTATCTGGAACTCGCGCTCCAGCTTCTTCACGAGCACGTTGTTCGGTTCCGTCTTGCCCTCCTCGACCCTGGAAAGGTAGCCCTCCTTCTCGTTGAGCTTTTCGGCGAGCACCTTCAGCGGGATCTTCATATTCTCCCTCGCCTGCTTGATCCTGTGGGCGTAGTCGTCCACGAGCGGCCTTTCCTCGTCTGAAAGCGGCCTGACTTTTGCGGGCCGGTTGCCCTGCTTCTGCTGGGTCCTTTCGAACTCGGTCCTGATGACCTTCTTTCCCTTGGCGCAGCTTGCGCAGGTCCTCATCTCAACATTCTCGACATCGATGACAAAGATGTCCCTAGTCTGTCTTCCGCATAGTTCGCAGTCCTCTACCAACTTCTCACCCAAAATAAATGGGAGTCGTCTTTATTAACTGTTCTGACACTGTTCGGGAATCGGCGTTCATCAGTGCCCCATTCCTAAGCCGAGCCCGATCATCCCGTTTGCGCCTATGTTGATGGTTGTGTTCAGCGGGACGACGAGGTTTGCCATCATCGTGCCGTTCACGCCCATACCCGACTCGACGCTCGTGGACATGCTGCCCTGGCTCTGGACCGTCGCGTTGCCGCCGTATCCTGCTGCGACGCGCGCGTTGTTATGCAACGACGTCTGGAGCACCGGGAGCATTATGATTACGCCGTTTCCTGTCGCGTGGAGCGACTGGTTGGCCCTGAAGTCTATGTTCACCCAGTTGGTGTTGCTCGTATTGGCCGTAGAAGTGAAGTTGAAGTTTCCGAATATCTTCAGTTTTGAGCTTGGCATCTTCACAGGCTTGACCGTGCCATTGACCGTCGCATTGACCGCCGTGACTGTCATGGTTATCTGGTCATAATTCCCCGTTGGTAGCGTGGCATTCGCAAGGAGCGCCGCGTTGCTCTTCAATGCAACAAGGTTGTAGGTCTTCATGGGGGACGCGACCGCATACCACTGGCCTGTCGTCATGCTGTGAACGCTGATGTTCTGTACGACAACATACACAGAGCTCGCCGCCACCATCGAGGGAGGGGCATCGGTCATTGTGAATGTCGCCCTGGCGGACGATCCATAATATCCGCCGCCCGTCGGTGCCTTTCCGCCAAGAAGAAGCACAGCGACCGCTATAACAATTAAAGCGCCTATTATCCATACTACCGGGGATGTTGCCCTAGGCTTCGAATCAGCCATAGTATCAAGAGACATATTCAGGTTGCATTTAAATTGTTTTCGCGGTGCTTCGGCTGCCCCATTTGAAAGTATTAAATATCTGGACAATTCGAGGTTTATCGTGAGAGAATGACTGCAACAAGGACAAGGGCGGAAGCATCAGCCGACGAGTGGAAGCAGGCGTCAGCGTTCGCAAGGCAAACCTCATTCAGGATCGTATACGGAGGTGGCTCGGTGAAATCCGTATTTTTGGACCTCGACAGGCGCCTCCTCGAGATGCCGCGGTCTTACGTTTTTACCGTGCTGCACGAGCTTTCTCAAACGTTGAGCCTGATGAGGTACGACAACAGTTACACGTGGGAGTTCAAGCCCGATTTCAGTAGGTTCAACGACGCGGTTACGGAACTCTCAAAAAGGCACGCCCCGATGCTGCGGACCGTCATTGAATCTGCAAAAACTTAAATGAGAGTCAGGGGCGAGAGATTCCAGTCAAAAACCAAATCGGCCCGTAGCAGTATTTATTCTTTGCGTCTCACTAACTATCACTCATTTGGGGGATTGTATAAAGAAGAGAGCGAAGCAGATTGCGCCGCCAGACCTGATGCCAAAGCTTGACGGGAAGAAGAAGGTTGTGACGATAGTCCTGGCGCTGCTAGGCTTTGCCGGAATATTCCTTGCCGCGGCGCTCCCGCAGATCGGCTACATCAACCAGTGGATACTTGCGATACTGCTGCTCGCGGTCGACGGGCTGCTGATAAAGAACCTCAACTCATTCGTCGGCGGGTATGGTGCGTACCTTGTCGCAACCGACAAGGGCCTCACGCTGATAGACCAGATATCCGGACGGTTCAGCGCGTTCTGGACCGAAATGTCCGTATGGGGGATGGTGCTTGGATTCGGGGTGCTCGCCTGGCCTCTGATGAAGGGCAACTTGAGCAAAAAGACCTACCTCTTCGGGTTGTTTTCTATTATTGTCATGCTTTTCGTTGTGCTTCCATACACAGCCAACGGCCTTGAGTTCATCAACCTCCCACAACTTCAGTCGGCGATCCAGAATCACGCCGCTTCTGCTCCTTCAACAGGAGTTCCGCTCTTTTCATATTTCGTTTACGGTCTTACTGTAATAACCGGGTTTTCAGGATACATAATTGTGCTGTTGCTTTACAACGCATGGCAGATACTGTATGGGATCGCCGTATTTTTTTCAAGCGTGGTTGCGGGCAATCCGCAAACGTCCACGCTGACAAACCAAGTTCCTGGAGCTGCGCCAATCATACCTGGCGTCGATATCCCGCTCTATGCGGGGATAATATCGCTTATCATACTGCTTGCGGTTCATGAACTGTCGCACGGCATACTAGCGAGGATAGAAAAAGTGAGGCTCAAGGCGGTCGGGATGGTGTTGTTTGGCGTCATTCCGATCGGCGCGTTCGTCGAGCCTGATGAGCCGCAGGTGATGAAGCTCAACCCCCTCAGGCAGACGAAGATATATGCCGCTGGAATTGCGTCGAACTTTGTTGCGATGTTGGTCTTCCTGGTGCTGATGGTTGTTGTTCTGACATATTTCCTGCCAGGGATATATTCTAACACCGTCCTTGTGAAAAGCACGGTTCCCGGCTATCCGGCGTACAATGCACTCAAGCCGGGAATGCAGATATTGTACTGGAACGGCTACAAGATCAACAACCTCACCAGCTTTGTAGTCGCAGGCGCGAATGACTTTGCCAACTCAACTATAACCGTGGTGACAAACAACGGCTCCTTTGCATTCAAGGCAATCGCCGCCGGCAGCGGAAGCAACCGCGGCCTGATTGGGGTGAATGTCTACGAGCCGCTCATGTCGACATTTTCCGCTCAGCTCATCTATTTCCTTTACTCTGTGTTCGCGCTGTCGTTCCTGCTCAACTTCCTTGTGGCGGTGGTGAACCTCCTTCCTGTTCCGCTGTTTGATGGGTGGAGGATATACAAGGCCAACGTCAAGAACGACAGGTTCACGCGGTTTCTGGCTGCGCTGATAGTCATATCGCTCCTGATAAACGTCCTTCCATGGTTCTTTTTCGCGCTGGTCAAGTAGGTAGCGGAAATTTTCTGAAAGGTTAAATATCTTGATGGAGAATCTCAATCATGGGTGGACGAACTTATTCTCAATCGGGCATAGATAACAGGAAAGCGAAGCGGATGACCGACAATATAGCCGCTATGCTTAGGCTGTCGAACAACGACACCGTTCTTGGGCCAGGCCACTTTGCAGGCGTGATTCGAAGCGAGGGGAAATACGCTGCGCTCCACATGGACAACGTGGGACAGAAAGTTGTGGTCGCACTCCACACCGGAATCATATGGCCCACCGGCGTTGATGTTGTGGCGATGAATGTCAACGACATACTTTGCGTCGGCGCGAAGCCAGCCGCGTTTGTTGATTACATAGCGCTCGAAAAGCAGGATGAGCGGATAGTCAAAGAGGTGCTGAAGGGCGTAATCCGTGGAGCCAAGCTCGCGGGGGTCGAGAATGAGGACTGTATTGGTGTGGTTGGCGGTGAGACGTCCGCCGAACCGAATGTAATAAGCGGGTACGACCTCTCTGGTGCAGTGCTCGGGTTTTCCGACAGCATAAAGACTGGCTCGGACATAGCGGCTGGCGACTCAATCATAGGCCTGGGAAGCAGCGGCGTCCATGCAAACGGATTTGGACTGATAATCGACCTGATACGTGATGGTAAGATATCACTCGACAAACACGCAAAGGCGCTGATGGAACCGACCAACATCTACGTCAAGCCCGTTCTTCCGATCTTCCACCTCCTCAGCGGCGCAGCCCACATAACTGGAGGCAGCTTTGGTCCGAAAATCGGGAGGGTTACCAAGCGCGGGATGAGCTTCCGGCTCCCCGACCCGCCGGAGATCTTCAAGGTGATAGAGGATGCGGGCGTATCGCACAAAGAAATGCATCGGGTCTACAACATGGGCGTGGGTATAGTGCTCTTCTGCCCCAGGAAGAACGAGGACGAGGTGCTCGGCCACCTCGCCGGAAAGGCGAAGGTCTACCGGCTCGGCACGGTCACCAAAGGCAAGCAGATGAGGATCACGACCTACAAGGACGAGCGAATCACCTACTGAAACGCCATTGCACCGATCTATCTCAAACCGCACAAAACCGGAATCTATTTATAGTAATTGCAAGTGAGTGTAGTTGATTACGGTGGATGGTAATACTGACGGTCGTAAAGTCGTTTTCCAGCTATTAGTTCTAGTGTTTTTCATCTCTTTTCTGGCATTTTTGACCCCTTTGGCTTACTCTGGACCGTCGCCGCCTGGTAGCGGATGGAATACGGGTCCTCTCCTAAGCGGTTGCACCAACCAAAGGCAGCCACCATGCAATCCAATCACGACAACCGTAGGCTCCACCACAATAACAACAATACCTACCACTGTCCCTACAACTGTCCCTACTACTGTCCCTACAACTACTATAGGTGGAAACACCACCGTTCCTTCAACAACGATTAGCAGCGGAGGCAGCGGAGGCGGCGGTGGGGGCGGAGGGAGCGGCAGCAGCCCCAGCAGTTCAGGGTTCAGCCCTGCAAGTGCTCCGGTCCTTGTATCATCAGCATCTACTAGCTGCTACACCGACTACAACCTGCAGCAGGGCCAGACTTTCGGCTCGAACGCCTATGGTGCTGCTGTCCAAATTGCCAGCAACAACCAGGGCAGCAACTATGTCAATGTAACAATCAACGACCAGACGCAGAACCTCTACTCGACGTACAACTTCAACATAAACAATATTGCGGTCGCGGTCTCGCTGCTGGGCATTTATCCGTCCGCGGGTTCTTCCTCCGTGCGGGTGTGCTACACACAGCCGGTGGTGAGCACCACCGTAACAACAACGGTGCCGCCTGGCCTGATTCCAGTTCCCCCGGCGATAGCGGCAGGCCAGCCACCTACTGGACCGTTAGCGATTCCAATTAACGCGGCAGGCGCTGTTGGGGTCGCAATAACCGCGGCGGGGGCGGGCAGGCTCAGGAAGAGGATGATCCGCGGCAGGCCGCAGCATATCAACCCCAATCCATCTCTCCTCCACACGCTTGAGGAGATGGGAATACTCGACACCCTCGCACTGGTCGCGACGGCCGTGTTCTTCATATCCAACTACATCCTCCTCGCGATGCTCACCGCGTTCGCGTTCGGGATAATGCTTTCATACATGATCGACAGGCTGAGAAACAGGAACCTCCAGGCAGAGTATGCATACGAACTGAAGCAGGGGATCAGGAAGTACGTTGAGGAGCTTGGGATAATAGAGGCGGCTCTTTTGATTCTTTCGGTTTGGCTCGCGGTCAGCGGGCACTACATCGCCGCGGTGGTGTTCGCGTTTGTGTTCGGGGTGTCGTTGACATTCTTCATCGACAGGATACTTGAGGTCAGGGCCGTATTGGACCGCGAGGCGCGCGGCATGACGCTTGCGCAGGTGGCTATCGCCGACCAGAGGCTGTCTTCGGTCACGCCGCAGACATACCGCCCAGCCCAGCCGTCGCAGCCCACAAAGCCGTCCTCACCGTCCATAACCGGATACGTGACTGAGGAGGACGAGGAGGGCTCGCCCATGGGTGCACAGCAGTCGGCCCAGCGCGGCGATGAGTCGTTCGACGAGGTAAAGAACCTCGAGGGCGCGGTTGAGCAGCCTTCCAAGCCTGAAAGGCTGCCGAAGAAGATGCGAAAGGCAAAGGGCAAGAAGAAGCAGAAGTCCCTGGACGACGAGGAGTAATCTTTTTTCTGTCGGAAAGCTATAAATACACATTTAGGGTGAGCAGTATCTGGTGTGCGTATGTCGGCTTCAAAAACAAAACCTGTGGAAGGCCCAGCGGCAGTCGAGAAGGTCGTTCAGGAAACCAAGACGAAGATAGACGAGGCCCTGGTGGCGGTCACTGTGCTTCCGCAGGATCGCATCGTCAGGTTCCACGTAAGCATGGATTATGCTGGAGGGTACAACCACTCCAATGCGACCAAACTGAAGAGGCCGACCGAGTTCGATATCACCGTTGACATGAGCCTCAAACAGGGCCACAAGGACGACATAGGCATGCCTATGGCTTACATCACCATCAAGAGCGACGAACGCTACTATGGCAGTTCCCAGTGCGTGAATGTGCCACCGTTATGGAGTTGGCCAGTGGACCAAAAGCACTTGGATGAACTTCTTAAAAACGGCCGGTTTTTGGAGCTGGTTCCATTTGTGATGAGCAGAATGAAGATCCCGATGATAGGGGACATGGCAGAGTGTGTGGGAGTCAATGACCTCTCAGATTTTGATCACAGCAAGGCAAGCGATGCCGTGATTGGCATGTATGTGCTCGACATTGCCGAGAGGGCGCTCCTGCAGCTGCTCTTCAATCTCAATCCAGAGCCGCTGCTGCGGAAGTGAACTGGGCGACAAATAGCTCTTTATTCTCTCCTTGTAAATAATATTGGTTTGAGTTTGGTGTCAGCATGGCGTGGGATATTGTTGCAGACGATGAGACGATAAACAGGACAGTCGCAGCCCTGAAGAAAAACAATATCGACGCGGTCGTCGTCGACAACAGGCAGGAGGCAAAGAAGGCTTTTCTCGACTCTATTCCCAACGGCTCAGAGGTTTTTCAGGGAACCTCCACGACGCTCATAGAGATCGGCGCGATAGACGAGTTGGAAAGCGACAGATACAATTCAACCAACAAGAAAATCAGGTTAATAAACGACATGAAGGAGCGAGGCAAGGCGAGACGCGCGGCAAGCCTTGCTGAATATGCGGTCGGCAGCGTCAATGCCGTTACGGAGGATGGCCATATAATGGTCGCATCAGCATCCGGGAGCCAGTTGGGTCCGTATGCAAGCACCGCCGAACATGTGGTTTTGGTGGTAGGCGCGCAGAAGATAGTCAAGAACAACGACGAGGCAAAGAAAAGGGTTGAAGAGCACGTCCTTCCGCTCGAGAGCCAGAGGGCGATGAAGGTCTACGGCATGCCGTCGGCGATAAACAAGCTACTTGTAATAAACAAGGACATGCCTGGAAGGATAAAGCTGATCCTCGTGAAGGAGAAGCTCGGCTTCTGATCACTTGTAAATAGACTGATACACCTGCCCCGCGGTGTCTGTAATTGTTATGCACTCGCCTTCGCATTCTATCAGGCAGGCCTGGCATAATATGCAAGCGCTGCCGTTGATCGCAACACTCTTTTTCTTGTAGTGGTCGTGGCACTTCTGGACGTCGTTGTTCCACTTGTTGAAATAAACCGGATTCTCCACGCCCTTCCACTGCTTGTCGGCCGGGGCGGTGTCCGCGTTGATGAGGCCCTTGCTTCCGTCGGGGTCGCTCGCGATCTCCCTCATCTCGAAAACGGCCACGGGACAGACATCAAAGCAGTGGCTGCAACCCGTGCAGTTCGTCTTGTTGACGTAAACATCCATCTGTCCAGGTGTCGCCATTGGTTCACGCTTTCTTGTTGGAGTACATATTTATAGCACTTTCTGCGTTCCTTGCTGTGTGGCAACTAAGCATGAGCCTGAAAAGCCCAAGTGGGGAAGATTGCATTCGGATCACAACGCGCTTACTTCGCTCAGCCGAATAGGCTTGCGAGTCCGCCCGCTGCTTCCTCTTCGCTCTTCTTTTCCTCCTTTGCTTCCGCCTTCTTTGCGCCTGCCGCTGGTGCCGCTGCCGCTGGGGCTGCCGCCGCGACCGGTGCCGCTGCCGCGTTCTTGATGACCTCCTTGATGTTTACGTCCTTCAAGGAAGACACGATCGCCTTAGCGCGCGCCTCGTCCGGGCTCATGCCCGCCGCCTTCACCACCTCCATGAGGTGCTTCTCAGATATTTCCTTCCCGGCTGCGTCCAAAAGCAGTGCCGCATATACGTACTCCATATTTACACCTTCAATATAATCTTTGATCCATCAGGTCGCCGCCGCCGAAGCTGGTGCCGCCGGCGCGGGTTCCTCCTTCACCATCGCGTTGAGGGCCATCGCCTGCAGCTGGCCGATGCCGAGCAGCCTGTCGATGACTTCCTTTTCATAGACTTTTCCTTCGAGCGCAACTGCGTAAGCTCCCCTGAATGCCTCTGATATGAGGGGCTTGATCGTGTACTGATTAACGAGTTTGGCCTTCATTGATATGGCGAGCGCGGAAGCGAAGCTTGTCGCAACCCAGCCCCTTACCATTATTGCGTCGATTCCAAGCACATCCTTCCTGAATGCGATGTTGCCATGCAACAGTACAGCCGGCTCGATTGTCGCGCTGAAAGGCTGGATGTCCAATGTCTTCAGCGCCTTCGCGACCTGGCTGGTGATTGCCGATCCCTTCTTCACCAGGACCTTGTCCTTTGCGATCACCACCTTTCCCTTCTGGATCTGGACGTCGATTCCCGCCAGCTTCAGCTCTGTGACCTGCTGTCCCGGCTGCAGAGACGTTTCGCCGGCCTGGATGTTGATGTCCTCCGGTGAAATCTGGTTCGGCTTCGCGCCCAGCTTCAGGGTGTTGGACTTGAATCCTTTGTAAAGTGTGAACGGGTCCTCGTTGCTCATGACTATGGCCGACATCCCAGTCAATTCCGCAGAGAGGCCCTTGGTCTTCGGGTCGCTCTCAAGTATTCGCGCCAGGAGGCTCTTCTTCGCTATCACGAACTTAACTTTATCCCTCATGGTGTTCCTGGACTTCTGCACCAGCCTGTCGGGGATGCTGTTCACCGGCAGGACTCCGACCGTCTTGTAGTTCTTCAGCTCCTTGGCTGTCTGTTCGACGAACTTCATCTTTTGGTCTTTTGTAAGCGCCATAAATATCACACCAGCCTCAAGGGCTTGCTCATCGTCAGCTTTACGAACACCGATTTTATGTGTTGTTTGCCGATCTTCTTAGTTATCGTCCCGACCACCTCGTCGATGTTTGCTGCTATCTGCGGCGTCTCCATCTTTTCAGTCCCGATGGAGCAATGTATCGTCGGGAGGTACTTGCCCTTGTTTCGAATGTAAACTGATCTCCCCATGTTGCCGATTACGCTTGTCAGGTCCCCTCCTACTGCTGGTTTTGGCATCTTGTTCCTCGGACCGAGGAACTGACCGAGGCTCTTTGCGATGGACGGCATAAGCGCTGGTTGGGCGAGCAGCTCGTATTCGAGCAGTTCGTTCATCCTAACCTTGTCGTTTGCATAGGTTGGTATCTCAGTGCTGGCGACGACCTTCGCCCCCGCATTCTGGGCCTTGGCTACCATGTTCTTGTCATCGCCGAAGAATATCACCTTGCTCTCCCTTCCCTTTCCGTTTGGGAGCAGGATTTCCATGTTCAGCCTCTGGTCCGCCTTCGCGAAGTCCATCCCTGAGAAATTGATTGTGAGGTCGACGCTCTGGGCGAACTTGCGCTGGCCCTTGTTCTCACTGATAAATGCGTTTAACTTGTCCAACTGTTCCTTCTCCATGAATATCCCTCCTGCCGAAGCAGTAAACTGCGGGAAAAGCAGTGATAATGCTTCTGTCTGCAAGGTATAAAAAGCTTGCTGGATATGGTTCCACATGTTGTTAGAAAGAAAGATCCTGCGCGATCCGCGCTTTATACTTATTTGCATTGTAGCCGTGCTTTATTTTGCATATTGGGTTGCATATGCAGTGCACGCCTACACGACGTTCCGCAGCGGGTTGGATATAGCCACATACGCGTGGAATATGTACTACGACGTGACCTATCCAAACGTAGTCCATGGTCTGCAGCTGCTCGCCTTCTATAACCATATCGCACCAGAGCAGCTCCTAATCCTTCCAATTTTTTATCTTTTCCCCTCAACGCTTACATTGGCTGTGATACAGGCCTTCTTTATAGCGCTTACGGGCATAATTGTGTTCCTTGTGGCGCGAGACCTGTTGAGGGAGAGCATATGGCCCACGTTCTTCGGGCTGGCATGGTTTATCAATGTGGGAATCATGGGGATACTTGACTATGACTACCATCTTGAGTATGCGCTGCCGCTCTTTTTCATTCTCGCCTTCTATTATTACATGAAGGTCGACAGGAAGATGCTCTACGTATCGCTGATCCTTCTTTTCGGATCGCTGGATGCTGCTTCACTTATAGGGATACCGCTCGGGGTAGGCCTTCTTGCCAAAGAATATATGGATAGGGAGAAAGGGGATAACCAAAGGAAAATTAGAATCAGGCTTGCACTTGAAATACTGGCCCTGACCGCAGTAGCCATCATTGCATACAACCTGATTTACTATCTGCTTCAATACAACTATCAGAACAATTACTATCCGGGCATTCCTGTCTACTTTAAAGCAGATCCTGTCCCTTTGATTCCTATAACTCAACCAGCGCCATTGGCTCCCCAGTTCTTCGAAAACTTTCAAACATCCATATCCTCATTGAGTCCCTTTGTGGTCATCGGCGTAGCGGTCGGCTTCCTCGGTTTTGGGATTGGCATTCTTTTTGATGCTATACCTGGGATTATCTTTGGATTTCCATGGCTTGTTACGGTGCTCGCGAGCGGTTGGACGCTGTCCTTCTTCAATCATTATTATGTCTTTGTGGTTCCAGGTGCTTTTGCCGCGAGCCTTCTCGGCGTGAAGAAATCTCAGGGCATGGAAGGAGTTCTCTGGAGGGGGATCATTTCAGGTGAAGTACTAAGGGCTTTTATTATCTCCTTCAGCATTACGTTGGTTCTCGTACTTTCCATAACAAGCGCGCTGATTTTGGCCTACACGGATGGAGTGCCACAGTTCTCAGAGAACTTTCTCTTCCAGGGTAATATTACACAATCCACGTCGGATGCACAGCTCTATTCGGCGCTGCAGTTACTCCCGCCTAATGCCTCGCTTAGGACACAACCATTCATAATGCCACATGTTTTCAAAAGGGAGTATATGGATGGTGCTTTTGATAATGACCTTGCGTTTGCTCCGCAATATGTTCTTGTTGATTTCAATGAGAATGTGAGTCTGGTCGACACAACCAATTATTCGAAATTCACAACAATGTCTAGTATGGCTGTCGATGGCAACTATATCTTATATTACCGGAATGGAACTGCAATGCTCTACAAAAAGGTCGGGTAAAAATAAGTTGTTAAGAGGGCGCTCGGTGGGGAAATATAAGCATCCCCCTTAACAGATAAGGATGAGGTTTTAATCACTTATATACCTTCCGTTTTTTGGCAATATCTGCATGAAACCTTGTTGTTTTGATACGCCCAAATCCACCTGTCGACGTAAAGCTTATACTCTTTTGCGCCATAATACTATCATGTACACAAGCCAGCAGCTTGATTTTGCCTCCAAGTATCCGTTCACCGAGGAAGCGCGGCAGGTGATCCGCGAGATGGATATGAAGACGGTGGATATGCGGCACGTCACCATGGGTAAGGCACGTCTAGAGGAGGCGTTCCAGAACGGCAAAATAGAGTATAGGGAGATGAACTATGGGAAGGCGGATCAGTTGATAAGTTACGTTTATGCCAGGATGCTTGTGAGCGTGCTAAAGAACACCGGGCTCATAATGAAATACTCTGCGGCCGAGGCAAGGAGGGCCGCTGCTGCACTGGAGATGGATTCCCCTGAGACGGTGCTAAAAGTTGCCGGAAGTCTAGGAGTCGACGTTCAGAAAAAGGATAGGTCGTTTTCGATTTCATTTGTCCAGTACCTCAGCAACACTCCTGCAAACCAGGAATTTGGGCTGGTGAATCAGAACCTATCAGGAGGGATGGTGATGCTGGACAGCCATAGCCTCACCAGAGTGTTGGAGGCTGCAATCACTCGGGCTGTTGAAAGGGGTCTGCCGATAAAAACCTCTGAGATGCCGAAGGCCGTTGTCGACGTAGCCAGGAGCGTGAAGCTGCCGGTCGTGAAGATGGAATTTGTCTCCAGCGGCAGGGGAATCGGCTGGATTGACCGCCTGATGAGCATGGCGATATCAGACGCGCGCCATAGGACCGTCAACATCATACTTGCACCATACCTTGTCAACGTAAAAGGACTTTCGGTGGAAAGAGCTGCTGAGGTTATATCAAATTACATTGCATTGTGCAGGAAGGTCAATCCCGACACAAAGATAACCGACAGGTACATCCGTTATCAGTGCGAGTACGCAAAATCCCATGGCATTAGGCCTATGTCGCTGAAGAGGGCGCGCACCGAACTTGGAGGAAGCATAGATTTCAACCTCCTGCTTGGTGAAGAGGAGAGAGAAGAGGCGTGATGATGACCGATGTTATGATGTTATGCGATGCCTGCGGCAAAATGGCCAAGCATACCTGCAAAAACTGTGGGAAGAGGGTGTGCAACGACCACTTTGACACCGTTAGCGGTTGGTGCACATCATGCAGGAGCGGTAAAAAGCTCAAGAAGTAGCAGAAGGCCTTTCCCTCAGGTGTTCCGGCAGGAACTTTTCCATGCCCTTTAGTATTTCTCTCTGTTCATGCGTCCAGCAGTCAGGATTTCCACTGAAAACTATGTCTTTCAGTTCTGTGTAGGTCTTGATCGCATCGACTACAAGTGGCACATCGCTGTCATGCCTCGATGTTTTGAACCATTTTTCCAGATTTCCCCTCTCTTTTTCGCTCGCATGCGGGTCAGAGTACCTAAAGAACATATACTGGAGCGCCTTGTATCTCCATTTTCCCTTGCTGTCGTTCCTTGCCGCTCCGTCAGCAAGCATTGAAATCCCAATTCTGCTCGGCTTACTGGCTATGAGCATGTCCATCTCCCTGATGAACCTCTCCCGCTCCCTTAGCATTGCAAATATCCTCGCATCATTTTCCTCTGCTATTGAATTTCTGGCCTCTAAATCCAAGTCTGAACCTGCCTCCATTTCGGTGCGTAGCTTTATTTCAATCGCTGGTGTGAACTTTGTCACCATAAAATCATCCGAGCGCCCTGCGGCCCAACTTTGTGTACATCGTCATGCGCCAGTCTTCGTTCTTGTATGCCTCCGCGGTGCTTTCTAGCGTGGCGACCCCGAAATAGTAAATCCTCCTTGTCATTATCGATATCAACTTCTTCCTTAGTGTATTGTCAAGACTTTGGTCATACGCCGCTTTCGATATCTCGATGACCAAATTCCTGTCCCTTGCGGTGGTTCTAAGCATTTTCCTTGTTATCTCGTCACAGCATGCAAGTGCATAAATTCGAGGGCTGTAGTCGTTTTTGCCATACGGTGGAATAATAGCCTGCATATTTCATCCCTTTCTACCTGTTCCTCAAAAAGAAATTCAAGTTCGGATCCCGCCCCACTTTGTTTAAATCCGGAAGCAGGTCCATGGGTCCGGCCCAACCCGTCCCAATACAAGAGACCCATCCGTTGTCCCTATCGCTTATTATTTTCCTTATGTCGGTGTGCCTTTCTGCCACATGAAGCACTGTGGCAACGCCGATCCTATATATCTTTTGTCTGAGTATATCTAGTATCTTCCTGCGGGCGTCTTTGTCTTCGTTCACGTCACATAGCGCAACAATCATCTCTTTCATTAGATCGTGGTTGTTCGCTATTCTGTTTGCCCGCCTTCTTGTGATAGGCTCCTTCAGCACTTCGTCCAACTCCCTGCTGTGTATCCTGTTTTTGCCTTTTGCCTCAATGGCCGTAATGATCGTATTTTCCATATGATTACTCCCTTGCCGGTAATATTTAAGCGTTCCTCATGCCAGGGCAAAATATATAAATCAATTGGAACGTAATACTACTTGTCAAACGGTAATAGGAGCGGGGAAACGCCCAGACCCATATCGAACCTGGAAGCTAAGCCCGTTCACGACATGTGTGTACTGTCTTCGGATGGGAAAGCATGTTGCTGTTTGGCATTTTCGCTTATTCCGTTTTATACTCTCCTCAGCCCGGGACTTCCGGAAAGCACACGCGCTATCTCTTCCTTGGAATCGGCTAGCAGCAGTGTATTTATTGCGTAGAGCCCCCTCGGTTCGTAGACAAGCTCGTCAACTGTTATCCCGATGGTCGAATCGATCCTTTTCAGCGAGCATCCTCCCCTTATGTGCTTCAGGGCAAATGCAACCACGTTCTGCCTCGTCCAACTGTCGGCACCCTGCTCGTTGTAAGCCACTATCGCATAAGTATACTTCGGCACATGCTCCATCCCTGTGAACATCTGGTCCATCGTCGCCACCCTTTCCTTGTCAACGTGTGCCATGAGAATTTGGTGCTTATTGTGGTCTACAAGTATCAACGCTACGCAAGACCCGAGCCCCCCGGTTTCCAGTTTGTTAATCCCTGTAGCAGCTGCGCTCTTCTTAGATATTATTCCGTATGCTGCCTGTCCGACTAACGCCACATTGGAAGGGACTCTAACATTTTCTTCGCGTGTCCTCTGGCACATCCCCCAGACAAGGTCAATCACCTGCCTGTCGATCGGTTGCTTAAAGTTCCTGAGGAGCTCTGCAGCAGCTATGGGATACCTACCTAACTCTCCGCCTGAATGCACTTCGGGAAGCCTCGAAATGCTGGTCGCCATCACACCCACTACAAACTGACTGGTTACTTATTTAACCCTTGCTGCTTTTTGCTTTTAGCAGGGCTCTGATTGTCCCTGAGCTCTTGATTGTATAGAATGCAGTTTCTTTATTGTTCAGCCTTTTTATGAATGATAGGGCGAGGATGAGATTGCCGGTGCCTTTCAGGTCGGACTTGATTACGAAGGATGTGTCGTCCACTATCTTCATCATCCGCGGGTTAACCTTGTGGTAATCGCTCTCGCCTATGCAGCGTATCAGCTCCCTGTAGAGGTTGTACGAGAAAGTTTTTTCATCATCCTCTATCCTCGAGGAGGTCTCGACCAATACATATCTGCGTTTGTCCCTCACAAAATCACTCCACTACTGCCTTTGTTATCTCGCTCATGCTGTGGCGCGCGTATTTTTCCTCAGCACCGATGAGCTTTGCCAGCTCAAGCAGCTGTATCGCTGAATTCATGTGGAGCGGATCCTTTGCCATACTTGCAAAACACACGTCTATTCCCATTTTCCTCGCGTGTGTATAAAGCTTTCCGACCTTGTAGATCGTCCTCGACCTCTCGATGCCGTAAAGAGACGTGATTGCGCTCATCGGAATCAGGAGGATTGCCTTGTTCTCCTTTATCGCCTCCATCAGCTTCCGGTCTATGTAGAAATCCGTTATCGAAACCGCCGGAGCTCCCCTCTTCACCAGCGAAAGGAGCTGGTTCTTGTCCATACCGAACGCGATACACCTGTCCAAATCATCATCGCTCTTCGTGTTGTTGCCCACGGCCCTGACGTCCTTGTTTATCACAAAAATTTTCTTGAAGCCGATTCTCTTCGCGAACTGCTCATCGAACTGGCAGGTCTCGGAAACGATGTCATAGAAATTCAAGAAAACCACTCAAGCATTATCTCTTTCCGGGGCAACGCCTCCTGTCTCCTCTGGTTTCTGCGGGCCGAATATCTCCTTCTGCAATACCTCACACATCTTCTTCGGCGGATAGAGCAGCTTTATCAACTTTGTGTGGCCCCTGATTCCCTTTCCGGACTCAAACGAGGCGATCAGGCCCTGCATCTCCAACTCCGACAGGTATTTTCGGTACCATCTTTCGCTCTTTGCCTCCTTCTTCATTCCCTCGGTAAGGGATTTGTAACGATGGTAAACCTCACCGCTGAAAAGATAGGTATCGACCCCGTCCGTAAGCTTTTTGTACGACCCGCCGCTCTGGGTAAGGAGGGATATCGCGTACAGCACGAACTTCTGATGCTCTGGCAGCGTGGAAACGACGTCATAAACAATCTCATTTTCCGCTAGCTTAGCAGCGTCGTTCGCCTCCTTCATCGTCACCCTCGCCATCTCATGTTCGTCGGCAAGTTCACCCGCTTTGGTCAATATCTTGAGCGCGAACCTTGCATCACCGCCCTCTTTCGCCGACATCGCAGCCACGAAGTGCAGCACCTCCTCATCAACAACATCCTTCTTGAACCCGGCATTCACCCTGTCTTTGAGTATTGCCGAAAGTTCCGTGGCGTAATACGGTGCGAAGACGAGCTCGGTCTCGTAAAGGGACGAAAGGCTCCTCGGGTCGAGCGCCGCCTTGAAGTCGACCTTGTTGGATATCCCGATTATCGTCACCCCGCCCGCGCGTATGTCACTGTTTATCCTCGTGAGCGTGTAAATCAGGTCGTCGAGGTCCTTCACCAGGTCTACCTCGTCCAGCACCACTACGAGAATTTTGTTGTCTTCCTCTATCCATGAAGTCAGTTTTTCATAGAGATCCACTGCTCCAAACCCCCGCTTCGCGTATGTCGGGAGGTGGTCGCTGATAACCTTGTTGAGGACCCTAAACCTCGAGTTGTAAAGCCTGCAGTTTATGTAAGTGATTTTTGCCTTGATGTTCGGGAGGGTCTTGACCTCTTCTATTACATACCTTGTGCAGGAGGTCTTGCCGGTGCCGGTCTTTCCGTAGATAAATAGGTTTCTTCCCCTATCGCCCTTCAGCGACGGTGCGAGCGCCTTCTCTATGTTGTTGATTTCCCTTTCCCTATAAAGCAGCTTTTTCGGCGTGTAGTGCGGCGACAGAACCTCACGGCTGGCGAATATCTTCGAATCAGCCATCATATCGCTCAGGTTGCGCAAGCTATCACCACACGTCGCCCACAGTATGTATTGGTGTGGATTTTAGCCTTAAATTTCTTTCCTTTTTATCTCGAGGATTAGGTAAATGTTCGAGCACGTAAAACCTACCGGCAATTTATCAAGTGGGCTGCACTATGATTGCGGCCATCGAGCCGCCACCGCCACCATCGTTTATGGATATGCTATAGGTTCCTGTTCCGGTCGTGGACAATTTCGTTATTGATGTGTCGAAAAAGTTGCCCAGATTTTGCTTGTCTACTGCGCTGGCTGACACCGGACTAATTGTCCAGGTTTGGGTGCCAGTTCCGCTATTGCCGTTGTAAATATCAGTTGCGAGCAGGAAGGATCCCGCCTTGCTGGATGAGATTGTCGTTGAAAGGGGGTTATCGCTTCCTAAAACGCTGTACGTCGACGCAATCGCTATGGTGGATGCCGATCCTCCCGTGAGGGACTCAGCAGTGGTTGCTATATATGATGGCATGCAGTCGCTGGTGACACCGGACTCCAAAACGGTGTGCGAGCCCGATGACGGTGCAGTGTAGTACCATATTCCCGTCGTGGTACTCCATCTTGTTTGTGCCCCTTGGTCAAAAACTCCCTGCGTGGCTGTACTACCGTCTACAGTGACAGTAACTGGGTTGCCATTGAGGTTGCAGGTGTTGATTGTTATTATTATGATCTCGTTTGCCTGCGATGTGCTTATAGTTAAGGTATTGCTCGCGACAGATGTGATTTGATCCAATGAAACAGAGTTGCCCGCCGAGGGTGTCCCGAGCGATCCAAACGTCTTTGTCGTGGTGGTAAAGGTAGAGACCCTTGAAACGAGGTTGCTTTGACTGCCACTCTTGTAGGTTATCCAGATATATCCAGTGAAAGTTTGCCCAATCTGATTGTTATTTGCTATGGGGCACTTGAACACAAAATAATACTGCGCACCTGAGACGAGCTGTTGCTGAGAGAAGAGGGTCTGCATATTTGGTTGTGTCTGGTTGTTCGAGCAGCCGAACGCCGTTATGGTCACATTTGAGCCTATCTGACCAAACGACATGTTTAACCAACCTGTTGCGTTCATGCTGACCACCTTGCAGATAAACCCGGATAGGGCGAAACAGCCTTGTGAGCTGAAGGTAGTTGAATTGAAAACACCTAGCTGATAGAGCACCACAAGGACAATCGCTATGATCAGTATCGCCCACCCATACGTCATTAGGTATTCCATCGCGGATTGGGACTTCATAAGTTCACAGGTAGTACTTGTATCTCAGGATAAAATACCTTGCTATGGCGGGAAGACGTAGCTTTGGATGTATGCGGTGCCGGTGGTTGCGCCGCTGCAGATGTTCGGGACGGTGGTGTATGACACTGTGTAGCTTCCCGACTGGAGCGGCAGGCATGTCGCTATGACCGAACCAGGCGCTCCCGTCAATGACTGGTCGACAGTGCACTTGTTTGACGGCAATATAACGTTTGATACGCCGTATGTGCCGCCGGCCGATATCACTATCAGGGTTATCGCCCCGTTCTCTCCGATGTTGAATGTGAGACTGTTGGCGACGGTTGTAGTTATTACCGGAGTGACCTTACGCGTAGTTCCATATCCGGCAATCGCCGCTGCTATAGGCGTGTTGCTCCCGCATCCTACTGCATCCTGCGGGCCGACCGCGAATGAGCAGAGGTTGCTGGTCTGGTTGCCTATCCCCGCCCAGTTACCGATGCCGCCAGCCTGGCTGAACCAGCTGGTGGAGGTTATGAAGCTCCGGCCCTGCGGTCCGCTATCGCTGCCCGCGCAGACGTAATATTTGAAGTTGTACGGCACCACGACGTTCGCGCCCGCCGCACTGACCGTTTTCGACGAGCTGTTCGTCGCGAATTGCAATGGCACCACGCAGCCGTTCGGGCAGTTGTCGTTCGTGACCGTTTGTGTGGATGCCGCTATATCGGCAATCAGTCCCTTGTTCGTGCCCTGGTTGTACTGCAGCCAGAGCGTCCCGGTGAACTTGACGCCTAGGCTTAGCGAGGAAGCATTCAGGCAGTAGAAAGAGATCCTCTGTTTTGCGTTCTGCGGAAGCGTGAATGTGTTTGCCAGCGGCATGAATGGGGGCGCGGATGTGGTATTGGAGCATCCAACCGCGGTTATGTTGACAAGCGAGCCGCCATTGCTTATGTCTGCAGCTATGTAACCGGTGGTGTTCATGGTCGGGTTCTGGCAGAGGAATCCCACCTGTGCGATGCACACGGATCCGAAGAAGTTGGATCCTTGGAAGACCCCGAGCTGGTAGAAGACAAGCGCCACGATTACGATTATCACTATTGCCCATGCGTTGTCGAACAGGTATTCGACCGCGTTCTGTGACTTTTTATCATGCCGCTGACGTCGTTGCATTACCTCACTGTGAAAGTTTTACCTGTTATGTCTATAACAACTTGCGAAAGTATAAATAATAGATCGATGTGAGGTCTGTTGCTTGGTGATATTATGGCCGGACAAACTGCTGAGAAACCAACTTCTGAATTCGTGATTCCTGCGGGCGAGGAAAAGAATATGACAAGACCGAGAGTGGCGGCTGCTGAAGCCCTCATCGGAAAGAAACATTACGCGCTCAATGGCAGCGGCTGCGTCGTGCTTGTCGACTACATGGGCGACGACTCTTCGGTGGTCCAGGCCGCCCGCGTCTCATACGGCGCAGGAACAAAGAAGATACACGAGGATTCGGGCCTGTTGCGATACCTGATGAGGCACAGGCACACGACCCCGTTCGAGATGGTCGAGTTCAAGTTCCTCATAGAGCTTCCTATCTTCGTGGCAAGGCAATGGATAAGGCACAGGACGGCTAACGTAAATGAGTATTCATTAAGGTACTCCCTCGCGGAAGAGAAATTCTACGTCCCAGAAGAGGATGCGCTCCTCGCACAGTCCAAAACCAATCGCCAAGGGCGCGGGGGCAAGCTGCCGGATAACGTCGTGAAATCTTTCAGGGAGGATTTGAAGAAGCATTCCGAGGAGTCATTCAGGCTGTATAAAAAATATGTGGACGAGGACGTCGCCCGCGAACTGGCAAGGTTATTCCTGCCAGTCAACTTCTCAACAAAATGGTACTGGAAGATCGATGCGCACAATCTCTTCCACTTCCTTTCACTAAGGATAGATCCGCACGCGCAGTACGAGATAAGGCAGATCGCGCAGGTCATGGCCGACATAGTGAAGCAGGTGGTTCCAATCGCATATCAGGCGTTCGAGGACTTTACGCTCGATTCGGTCAGGTTCTCCAGGAAGGAGAAGGCAGCGCTGAAGGAGATATTCGCCGGCAAGGCGATAGAGAAGGCGTGCTCCGAGGCGGGGCTGAAGCTTTTCAAGGAGGACGGCACCCAAATAAAGAATGGCGAAGGCGCTGAGTTCGTGGCAAAGCTGGAGGGAATAGTCGGCAAGTTCGATCCCAGCGGCTCGCTCCTCAGGCGTGAATGACGGGTACAAAAGTTATTTATTAGTAGGCAATCGAATACTTTCGATAGCATGAGACAGCTTTCCTGTTTGTTAATCCTGACAGCCATGGCCATGCTTATAATGGGCACGGCCAATGCAAATTACACGGTTGCAGGGATTAACACAACCGTCTTATTGTCGAACCACAACACTAGTGCGCAGGTCATAGACGTAATAAAGATATACGTCAGCAACAACTCGGTCGCGCAGTACACCCAAGACCGGCTATCGCTCAACCTCTCCCTAAGCCAGTGGCAGGTAATATTCGGACCTGTCCTCGTCGAGCACATCCTTAGCCCGCGGGGAGGGGTGTCGAACTTCAATTTCCTCCCAGGGCCGCTTCTCTACACGTTCAATGGAAGGGCAGCGTACCTGTCGCTGAAGTACACCGCAGCCAACGTCACCACCGTGTCCCAAACCGCACCCAGGACTTTCCAGTATTCGTTCAACAACAACGTATTCAATTTCGGCTCTGCGGCCAGCGGGGCGGTGCTGGGCCAGAACACGACCCTAACGATAATAATGCCGACCGGGGCGAAGATAATCTCCGTCTACCCTCTTCCGGATTATCCCGCTCTCGGGTTCACGCAGAACTACAGGAACACCTCTCAGTTGTCGTGGTATCAGGACGAGCCACTCTCAAGATTTACGCTTACCTATACTCTGCAGGAAAGCCTCCAGAGCGAGGTGCTGTCCTTCTTCACCGAAATATATACGTACTTCGGCTGGTTCCTCTTCCTTTTCATCGGGGTCGTCATAGTCGTGGCGGTGTACTACATCTACATGAAGGTCGGGGTAGCGGAGAAATAGGGTGATGGGTTGCACGAGTT
>DAHXLY010000014.1 GCA_027365735.1 Microcaldota archaeon | reverse complement strand
CCGCCCCTTCGCAAACCTTTTAAATCCTCTTTTCCCTCTACTTAATATGCAAAGTTGGAGCCTGCACAACATAGGGCTTGCGATAATCATAGGGATAGCGATCACCGTGATAAGTGGTCTCCTTAACGTCACGCCAGGCGGCGGTTTCGTGGGGGCCACTTGGTATGGATACCCGACCGCATGGCTTATTTACCGCGTTCTCGCCCCGCAGTACAGCCCGTGGGCGTTCAACTGGACGAACTTCGCGATTGATGTTGTATTCTGGTTTGTGGTAACCGGCGCCGTAATGTGGGTGCTGGAATTCGATGCCGCCCGCGCGATGAAGGGCCAGCCCGCTATGGGCCAACCAACGGCAAAGCAGAAGAAGTAGCCTTTTTTTTCTTAATTCAGAAGATGTAGGTGGCCCACCATCTGATGATCTTCTTGAAGAAAATCAGGATTTCGTTGGTGTTCTTCTTGATGTCACCGACCATCGCCTTGTAAATCACTTTCTCTTCGGCGTCAAGCTTTCCTTCCTTGATTATCTCCTGCTTCTTGCCGTCGACTATTTGCGTTTCCGTCTTGCTGATGACCTCCTTCTTGACCATGTTGTACCACTCATCCAATGAGCTGGAACTTTGTTCCTTGTCCCTCAGCACCGCCAGCATGTCCCCCATGTTTAGCTTCCTGCTCTGGTGGGTGTCGTGCTCATGGAGCAGAGGCCTCATGATTGCCTTGTCGCAGATCCTTTGGATGTCCGCAGGCGAGTAGCCGATCGTCGCCCTCGCCAACCTGTCCCAGCTCAGGCTCCCTCTCGGCATGTTCTTGGTGTGGTACTGGAACAGCGACTTTCTCTGCCAGTAGTTCGGCGGAGCGACGTATATGTGGTCGCCGAACCTTCCACTCCTCTTCAGCGCGGAGTCTATGTCCCACGGCACGTTGGTAGCGCCGATTACAAATATTCCTGACGGGTTCTCTTCGACCCCGTTCATCTCTACCAGGAACTGGTTCACCGCCAGCCTGAGGGCCGAGCTCTCCCCGCCCTGGCCGCCGCTGTCCCTCTTCACTCCCAGTCCGTCCAGTTCGTCGAAGAACAGAATGCACGGGGGGTTTTTCCTCGCCTGCTCGAAGAGGGCGTGGAGGTTCTTCTCGGTGTTGCCGGTGTACATGTCGACGATCTGGTTCACTCTTGCGATTATGACGTTCGCGTTCGACTCTCCGGCGATTGCGTTGACTATATAAGTATTGTGGACGTAGAAATCATTGGCCACGAAATTGTGCGTTTCATCAACGGTAAGGTCATAGACCTTTTCAGGCTTGCCTGTATCCTCTATTTTTACTATCTCCTCGTACACGACCCTGCTCCCTCCCTTCTTCTTTATCTTCCCCCAGACCTGCTTTTCCTTGACGAGCTTCTCCGCCTTGTCACCGAACATGCCGATCTCGTCGATGAATGCGTCGATATCCCTCCTCTTCATTATCAGGACCTCATAGTGTTCCGCGGTTGGCTTTTTCCTCATTGTCGATACGATTCCAAACCTCAGGAGCAGGTGCTGGATCTGCCTTATCAGCGTCCTCGAGTTGCTTGAATACCCGACCCGCTTCATTGTTCTTGGGCCATAAATTCCATCGGGCATTGGCTTGTACTCAACCCATCCGTCACCTGAGAAGAGCCTGTTCAGGAATAAAGCAACCAAATGTTTTTGGAGGGTAAAGATAACCGGCGGGATTTTCTTGTTTGTGGAGTTCGTGTAAGAAAGGCTGTGTTGGTCCAGGAACTGCCGCATGGTGCTCTTTTCCTGGGGTCCGGTCTGCCCCCTATACCTACCGTAAACGTACATTGTCATTACGCCGCCGCGTGCGGGCCTTGTGTTTACGTGCAACGCAGTGTCTAACTGCCTCACACACGACTGGAAATCCTCAAGCATCTGCGGGTCGGCATTTGTGAATGCTGCCTGTCCCTGTGTCATGCACCCTTCAGCTATCAGGTATGCAAGAAGCTTTACTTCGCTCTCTTTCATGAGCGCACCCCCGAAAATCGGGAGGGATCTCGGGACTCCTATTGTTTCTCCTTCCTTGAATTTCGATGCCTCCACCCAGCCATTTCTCGTCAGGAGCGGGTGCTCTGGTGTGCATTCGAGGACCCTTCCCCGCTTTGTGGTTATCCTGAGCATCGGCTTTCCCTCCAGCTCCCACCAGCCGGTAACTTTTGCCACTCCCAGTTTGTGCATCTTTGTAAGCGTGAGTATGTACGGTTCCTTTTTATCCACGACCTCCTTGATCGTTACGTATCTTCCATCCGGCAGCAGCACCTCAGTATCGGCGGATACACACTTTCCGCAGCCAGGCGGGCCGTACAAAATTGTGCCGAGCCCGAGCTTCTTGCCGTACCTCTTGAAGAGCTCTGGTTCCTTTATCGCAAGTATGATGTTGTCGCGCAGGTATTTCTTCAGCCTGTCCATCCCCATGACGTTCGCGAATGTCTGGTTGGACTTGTAGAACGCGAGCTTCTTAATCTGCCCTTCCTCGATCTTCGTCTCGCTGTAGTCGTACTTCTCCATCGCCACCTGCTTGGTCTTTGTATCCTTTCCGTATGTGGAATCTATGTGGATAAGCGAGTCGATGTGTTCAAGTCTGTTCTTCGCCTCTGCGTAATCGGGATTGTTGGCCAGCGCCTTTTCATACCAGAACCTCGCTCCCAGCAGATCGTTGTTCGCCTCCGCCATGTCCCCGACCAGAAGCGGGGCGTCGGCGCTCTTCGGCTGGAGCTCCATGACGCTGTCGAGATCCTTCTTCGCTGCGCTGAAGTTGTTGAGTATCCTGTAAGTCAGGGCCCTGTTGAAGTAGGCGTCAGCATATTTCGGGTCGACCTTCATCGACTCGGTAAATTCCAGAAGCGCATCGTTGAACTTTCCCTCCTCAAAGAGCGCGTTTCCCTTTTTCCAGTGGTCCTTCGCGACCGGGTCGACCTCCCTCTTCGGCTCTGGAACCGGAGGTTGCGCCGCTGCGGCCGGAGGCTGCTTGCCCGGCTGCTGCATCGCAGATGTCGGCGCCCCCTGTGCTGCGGGTTGTGGTTTCCCTCCGGAAGGAGCCTTGGACGGCTTCGCCGGTGGTTTTGGATTATCTGCCAAAGTATCACTAGTTTAATAGTACGGTAATCTCTTTTTTGAATATATTTATTACTTCCCCCTCGCTGTTTTACCCTCCCCTTCAAGCCTGTCCAGCAGGTGGTTGAGCGCCCTGTCCACCCTCGATATGCCCGCCGCCTCGCGCGGCAGGTTGTGGAGCGCCACGCTCTTGAACCTCGCCATCAGCTGGCGCGCCTTCTCATTCAGGTGCAGGAGGCCCTTCGCCTTGACCTTGTAATTGCCCTTCAGCTGGTTGACTATTAGCTCGCTGTCCGAATACAGATCCGCCTCCACCTCCTTGGGGTCGAAGTTGTTTGAGCACCATTCCAATGCCAGAATGACCGCATTGTACTCTGCATAATTGTTTGTCTGCTCTCCGTTATAAACCGTCTCGAGGACCGACATCCTTCCCTCTTTCTCCTTTTCGTCAACGCTGAAGCCCGACGCGCTTGGGCCGGGGTTCCCGCGGGCCGCGCCGTCAGTGTGGATTACAAGCTTCACCAAGAAAACACCGTGTAGTCGGAGGTATTGTAAATTTATAAAGGATGCGCAATAATATATAGACTGGTGCGATGTCCTACACGTTAGACGAGGGGGAGGAGATGGTCCGTACCGCTAGGAGCGCGGTCGAGCTGGCCTCACGCAGCCCGTTTTTCGACAGGAACCTCCTCGCCAAGAGGCTGAAGGACTACAACAGGCACCAAAAGATCATAGTCAAGCTTCTGCACAAGCCCACAGGAACGGTCATCGGCGTTTCTGACTACAGGACCGACCTACCTAACGGCATGGCTGTGGTGGAGGCTGCCCTTTCGGCCGCCAGAAAGAACAGGGATATAAACCTAACGGACAGAGAGTTAGGCGAGATAACCGTGGAGGTTTACTCGCTTTCGGAGCCACAACCGCTTCCAAAGGCATTCACCGCGCGCGTTAATGATATCGACGAGAAAAAGGATGGGATCATGGTTGTTTATGGGACAAGAACCGGCATCCTCCTTCCAGAGGACTCCATTGGAAAGGGCAAAATCGCCTATCTCGAAAAGGCGTGTGAGGAAGCGGGTCTCCCCGGGGAATACTGGAAACAGCCCCACGTGAACATTTACAAAATCGGCATTCAACATTTCGTCGAGAAGGCTCCGAACGGAAAAGTAGTCCAAATTTAAAAAGTGGTTTCAGTGATAGATGACCTGAAGTCGTACATAAGCTACCTCGATTCAAGGCACAGGCTTAAGACGGTGACAAACAGCGTAAGCACGGAAGTGGAAATAACCGCATTCACCGACAAGGCGAACCGCGATTACGTTCACAACAGCAAGGCTCTGCTGTTTGACAACGTGCTCGGCTACAGGATGCCGGTCGTTACAAACCTATTCGGCTCTATTGACACGATGAGGGAGCTGTTTTCTTCAACGTATGCGAGCGAACTGCTCGCAAACGTCAACGGAATCAAGTCGCAGACCAAGAGGGTCTCGATCCTGAAGGGCGCCAAGCTGCTGGTCGACTCCAAGCCAAAGGTCGTCACTGCCGACACAGAAAGATACGAGCGCATTGCAAGCCTTGACGAGCTGCCGATCCTGAAGGTATGGCCTAAGGACGCGGGCAAGTTCATCACCCTTCCACTCGTAATAACCGAAAGTCCAAGGGACAAGTCGATTAACGTAGGGATATACCGAATGCAGGTGTTCGACAAGCTTACCACCGGCATGCACTGGCAGATGCAGAAGGGCGGTGCAATCCATGCGCACGAAGCCGCAAGCGCAAAGAAAGAACTCAAGGTCAGCGTCGTTATCGGGACGGATCCATATAATGTTGTGGCGGCAGTCGCTCCTCTTCCGGTTGGTGTAAACGAGTTTGCATTTGCGGGGGCGATGAGGGGCGGAAGGACGGTGTTGATGAAGAACGGAAAGTACCCATCCATCCCGGCCAACTCAGAAATAATAATAAACGGCCACGTGACTCCCGGAGAAGCAAGGATGGAGGGACCGTTTGGAGACCATACCGGTTACTACTCTATACCTGAAGAATATCCGGTGCTACATATCGACTCAATATACGCTAAGAAAGACAACCCTGTCTATGCTGCTAGCGTGGTCGGACATCCATGGCATGAGGACGTGGTGATTGGACAGTTCCTGTTCGATTTCATGAAGCCAATAATCAAGTCGCTGAACGAGAGCATTGTCGACGTCTACCTCCCTCCCGAAGGGATATTCACCAACATGTGCTTCGTTACGATAAAGAAGAAGTTCCCCGGCGAGGCGAAGAAGGTGATGTTCTCCCTGCTCGGCCTGGGCCAACTCTCGTTCACCAAGATAATCGTTGTGTTTGATGACGACGTCAACATTAGGGATCTCAGCAATGTAACCTGGGCGCTTGCCACAAGGATCGACCCGCAGAGGGATGTGCAGATAATCCCTGATGCAACGGGCGATTCGCTGGACCACACCCTGAACAATCCAGGCCATGGGTCGAAGATGCTGATCGATGCAACGCGAAAGACAAAGCAGGAAGGCTATACGAGGGAATGGCCAGACACCATCTCATTACCGGATGAACTTAAGAAAGAGGTTGATAGAAAATGGAGTGGCGTAAGCTGAGCAGCGTCCCAGAGTTGATAAAGCTGGAGAACACGCTGTTTGTACTGCCTTTTGTCTACATCGGAATGCTCTACACCGACGTTTATACGCTTTCGAAATTTCTGCTTATAACAATAGCCTTAATCTCTGCAAGGGGCGCAGCATTTGCCTTCAACAG
>DAHXLY010000009.1 GCA_027365735.1 Microcaldota archaeon | reverse complement strand
TCCCCAGGGGCAAGCTCCTGCCTGAGGATAGCGCTAGAAAACTCTTTGGAGATAGCAAGCCATCTGGGGAAACAGTTCGACAAGGACAGGTTCTACAGGGACTTTGCAGGAGGACCTGGGAGTTATATATAATGCCTTCATTTTGAACACTTTCCAACACTATCTTAGTGCTCCGACTGCCTTCGATGAAGTGCTTCTTTTAATTATTATTATAGATGACTCTTCTGTCATTTGCCATAGACATCTATCCTGCCTCCGGGGTGGTGAACCTCTCTCATCCCGCCCGGTGGACGCTCTGGATTTCCAGTACAATCATGGCTTTCCGGCACCCAATGTTTAGTGCAATACCATCTCATGCAATAGCGACATTTATGGGCATCTGTCCAATCTTTATATTGCTTTCTACAATAAGCACAAAAACCAAGACTATTTACTTTCGCTATTTTGGATCTATTCGTTTCAAACTCTTTGATTCTGGCGGATTCTTGGGCATCAAGCTTTGCCTTTAGGGCAAGGTCATCTTTTTCAAACTTTTTAACTTTGGCAACATACGCTTTTTTAACTTGGCATTTTACAGAATGATTTTCTGTTGCTATGTGTTCTGAACAGAAATATTTGTTGCAATACTTGCACTTCTTTTTATCTTTTGATGTTTTATATTCTTTTTTGCACTTATAGCAATAATCTTCATTTGTTAAATTTTTCCACAAAGGATGAGCAGCTATTCGTAATAACTCTAGTATATAATGCTTCTTGCCTTCTTTGGATTTTGACATATTTATCCGTTATAATTGATGTTTATATTCGTTTCTTCCAACGCAGGTGGATTAAGTCGGGTTAAGTCTAGGTAAAAAAGTATAAAGAAGGCAATCTTTTATTATTTTTGATTGCTCCTTGGATCCTGGTCTGGAGGTTCCTGTCAGGTCAGGGCACATCATTGCCTACTCTGTTCTGAAGGTCTCTAGGAACTTTTTTGCGGAATCAGGATGGCCGGACATGCCGTTGGCTGCTGCTTGGGCCAGAGTAGGCTTCTTTTTAGGCATTGGCTCACTTGGTTTCTGAGTAGTCCCGTCGCGAAGTAGTTCTTCCTTGAGTATATTGTTTGCCGTTTGTGCACCTTCACGAGCAGAACAGCTAAGGGCAATAAACATAGCTGCCTCCTCCAGTCTGTATTGACGCCCGTCAATCTTTCTTAATTTACGCATTTTTGCCAAATCTACTAAAGCTGCAGAGACTCCCTTTATGAGGCCAACATCAGCATAAGGATAACGCCTAGCTATAACATACTCCATGCTCCGCTCTGCCGCAGTCATACTTTGTCTCAGTTTTTGTTCCGTATTATCACTAAACATATTATATCATTTGTGATATATAAAACCATTTATTTTTGTCAATTATCACATAAGTCTTTGTTGTTTTGGCACTTAATTGAATTTTTGTCGAGAAGACATTTTCCAAGCCCTAGTCTCTAGTTCTTGATAAAACTTCTTTAGGCGAATTGAAAAGGAAACAAATCTATATCGGAGAGATAGAACATATAGGAAAAGAGTCAAACAACCTTGAAGAAACAGAGGTTATCGGTGTTTCTGATAACGATTACGTTATCTACGACAACAAAACAGAGCAAAAGATAACAGATGTCATCAAGAACATGATAACAAAAGACGCTAAACGCATCGGATTATCGAAAATGCAGATGTTCAGGTTGAAGAAAAAGATAAAAGAAGGAAAGAAGATAGTATTAAGGAAGAAAACGGTAAAGAAGTTAATGGAGGTGTAGATTATGGAATCTGATGAAGACAAAACAAAAACGATAATTGAAAGTTATAAAAAAATGGTAACTAAAAATTTTACAATTGATAATTTAAATAACTGCGAAAAAGTATTTAAACTATTAATAAATAGACAAAGGTTAAAAAATAACCTTATTTCATATGGTCTTCGTGAATTATTTAAAGAAAACCATCCGAGAGAGTTAATTATAGAATCACATTTATTAATAGAAAACATATTGGATGAGCTAATAAAACATAACTTTAAAAACAGTAAAAATTTAATAGAATTTGGATTCATTAAAAAACTTGAGATTGCACATAGTTCAGAATTAATAAATACGAGCGACTATTCCGACATTGTTTTATTAAATAAACTAAGAAATAAATTTGCACATGATTTTTTCTTTAATTATATGGATTTTAGTTTCAATAAATTCACTTCCTTTAGATGGATATCTGATCTCGATTCAAGCAACAAAAAACTGAAGCAACAGTTCTACTTGTTAACGCTGAAAATTATAATATTATCATTAATTATAAAGATATGTGATCCATCTATTTATATAAAAATCAAGATTAACGAAAGCGGAATTAAGAGAGTAAATGATCCGTTATATGATTATAATCTAAAAAGCAGGTTGCAGAAAAAGTTTAGTGAATAGTTAATTAGTTATAAGTGGTACATAAATATCGCCATCTTATTTACTATCCATGCTAAAATGATGTTAGTGAAGCAGGCCATTTGAGGCCTCTGTATATAACCCCTAAAAAAGGATGGGGATGCCGAGATTTGAACTCGGACGACCAGCTCCCAAAGCTGGTAGTCTACCAGGTTAGCGTACATCCCCGTGAGTAAAGTTCTTTCAAACCTAATATAAAAACCAATACTATTTATAATGACGAGCTAAAAATACAATAGGGATTGCGATGAAGTTCATAGATACACACGTTCATCCTGGATTCACAAGCCCCCTCTTCAAGGATGCGGCTCGCGAGAACAAGATGGACTGGTCCGCAAAGGGGCTTCTCCGTGAGATGGATGAGAGCAAAGTCAAGAGCGCGGTCGCGATAGGCTGGAACTACGGCACAAACGAGGAGATGGCGCGGCTGGCCGAACAAAATGAGAGGTTCGTGCCGGTGTTTGGCGTCCGTACCGGTGAAATAAAAAAATACACCGAAGTCGCAGCAAAGGAGTTCAAGAAAGGAAGGTTCAGGGGCTTTAAGATATTCCTTGGATATGAACCGGTCTATCCGTATGACAGGATCTTCGAGCCGGTATACAGGTTGGCCGAACGGTATGGCGTTCCCGTAATCTATCATACCGGCGACACATGGAACTCCATGAACGGCAGCGCCCGAATAAGGTTCGCGCATCCACTTAACATAGACGACGTGGCTGTGGCGCATCCGGACATGAAGATCGTAATTGCACATTCGGGTAATCCATGGTTTGATGATACTGCAGAAATAATCTACAAGAATGACAACTGCTACGCCGACATTTCGGGATGGTTCCTGAAGATGGTTGAAAAAGTGCAGGGTGACATGCTTGCTGAAAGACTTAGGTATCTTGTCCACTACTCAAGCTCAAAGAAACTCATGTTTGGCTCCGACTGGCCGCTCATTTCGATAGAAAAATACGTGAAATTTTTGATGAGATGCGACATAGACGAATCCCATATCGAAAACATAGCCCACAGAACGGCAGAAGGAGTTTGGGGGATCAAGCCATAGAGAAAAGTTAATAAATGCGCCCGACAGATAGATACTATCTGATTATTTCCTGATGCTCATGCAGACCCCTGACCTACCGTGGAATGAGAAATATAGGCCCGCAACATTAGGCGATGTCATCGGGCAGAAGCTGATTGTTGAGAGGCTTAGGTCGTTTGTTGAGAAGGGAACATTCCCGAGCATGATATTCGCGGGAAGCGCCGGAATAGGAAAGACCACATGCGCCATAGCTATGGCGAATGACCTCTACCGGGACGAGCGAACAAGCGCGTTCAAGGAGCTCAACGCCAGCGATGCGCGTGGCATTGACGTAATCAGGGGTGAGGTGAAGGAGTTCGCGAAGACCAAGTCAATGGCGAAGGTACCGATCAAGATAATATTCCTGGATGAGGCCGACGCACTGACGAGCGACGCGCAACACGCGCTCAGGAGAACGATGGAGAAATACTCAAAGGAGACGAGGTTCATACTCAGTGCAAACTACGCGAGCAAGATAATCGACCCGATCCAGAGCAGGTGCGTGGTCTTCAGGTTCAAGCCGCTCAATGAGGAGGAGATGAGGGCTTACATAGAGCGGATAGTCAAAGCGGAAAATCTCGAAATGGATGAAAAGGCGATGGGTGCCCTGATATACGTGGGTGATGGAGACCTTAGAAAGATAACCAACATACTCCAGAGCTCGGCGATGCAGAACAACAAGATAACCGAACAAAGCGTCTACGACGTGGCGTCGAAGGCCCGCCCGAAAGAGATAGTCAACATGCTGAAGTCGGCAGTGGGAGGGGAGTTTGACGTGGCGAAGGCCGAGCTGGACAACCTCATGCTAAAACAGGGGATGAGCGCAGAGGACATACTTACGCAGTGCTACAAAGAGGTCCAGGGGCTCATGGTAGATGAGCGTGTGAAACTGAAGATCGTGGTCCAGATAGGTGAATCAAACTTCAGGATAGTGGAAGGAGCTAATGAACACATACAGCTCGAGGCAATGCTCGCTGGTCTCGCGCTGATTGGAAAAGAGAGGTGATTGGATGGTGATGGAAGGAGAAAAAGCGCCTGGTTTCAAGCTGATGGGTGTCGACGGCAAAGAACATACGCTGAACGAGTTCAAGGGCAAGGCTCTTGTTCTGTACTTTTATCCGAAGGACGATACGCCGGGATGTACCATCGAGGCGAACGATTTCACAAAACACCTCGCCGAGATAAGGAAGCTTGGCGCCGAGGTGGTCGGGATAAGCAAGGACGACCACGATTCGCACTGCAAGTTCAGGGACAAGTACGGTTTGAAGGTGCTGATACTTTCAGACCCGACAAGCGAGACCATCAAAGCGTACGACTCATACGGCGACAGAGGGATATTCGGATGGGGAACGATTAGGAACACTTTCATAATCGACAAGACCGGCAAGATAATAAAGATCTACAAGAAGGTCAGCGCTGCGGGGCACGCCGAGGAGGTTGTTTCATACCTTAAAATCATCCAAGAATAACGCCCACAGATGGGGCTTTTAAGCATACTGATTCTTTATAAAGTAGATTTCGATGAAACGAATCTCGATAATGGACCTTGGCTCGGTGGACCTGACGAAGATAAGGTCCGGTTCACTGCTGAAGACCATTATAATGAAGGTTGACACCGCACGCGGAGTGCACGGCGTGATAGGAGGTGCGTCCAAGGCATCCTATCAACTCTATAGCGAACTTGCAAGGCAGAAGGGTATCAAAGTCGATTTTATCGCCAACTTTTCGAAGTTTACCAACAAAACAGGCGTGACAGCGGATCAGGTAATGGGGAAAAACTACGATGGAATATTCTTGAACTCGATGAAGGACTTCCTCCTGGTCGATGAGTACCTAAAAACGCACCCGACCGCAAAGACCATCTACACTGACAGAGCCAACGCGATAATCAACAGGAGGTTCGAGCTTGGCTTCCATCCGAGAAAGGTGCCGATCAACTACTTCTTCAGCAGGATGAAGAAATGGCTCGACTGCTATGTGGCGATAACACCCGAACAGATGGTACATGCAAGAGAGTTTTTCACCAGCAGGACAAAAATATCCTACATACCGATAGCTCCGGACAAGATATACAGGAAGACCGGCGCGAAGAGGAGGTTCAACGGCGCGCTCTACGTCGGAAGGCTGGATGAAAGGCAGAAGAAGATCTCGTTCCTGCTTGAGGGAATCGCAAAGGTCAAGCAGTTCAATCCAGCGATTGCAGAAAAACCGCTGCTGAAGATAGTCGGAGAGGGCCCGGACGCGCAGCGCTACTCGGGAATGGTAATGAAACTTGGTTTGGAGAAGAATGTATTATTCAGGGGCGGACTTTATGGCGAAGACTTGGTGGACTCATACAACAATGCCGGATTCTTTGTCTCCACTTCGGAGTGGGAGAGCCCTGGCAGGTCATTCCTTGAGGCTATGGCATGCGGGCTGCCGGTGCTTGCAAACACCAAAAACAACGTAGTCATCAACCCCGATAATGCGGGGAGGTTGATTGTGCCTAACTATAACGGCATGGTCTATGAATACGGCGACATGGAGGACTTTGTCCACAAATTCAACTTTATGCTGACAAACAGGCACTTTATAGAGAGGGCAGGAAAGGTCGCGCTAAAGTACTCGAAGGGCTTCTCGCTCGACAAAACGCTTTCCGGATACAAAGCTATAATAAAGTCCCTTTGAACTTCACTATTGATTATTTTGCAGGGAGCGGAATGAGTGAAAAGAACAAACGCATGTTCTCTAGCATAGCGGAGAACTACGACAAGGTGAACAGAATCATCAGCCTCGGCGCGGATATCGGATGGAGAAAGCGCACCGCGCAGGAGTGCCTGGTGGGAAGGAAGAGCGCAAAGGTCCTCGACGTGGCTACCGGAACGGGCGACCTGGCGATTGCGATAGCCCACGAGGCCAAGAAAATGCATAAAAAGGTCTCGGTGCTCGGATTGGACTTCAACCAGGACATGCTCAACATAGCCCGGTCGAAGGTGAAAAGGTCGAAAATGAAAAATGTTTCGCTGGTGCAGGGGGACGCGCTGGACCTTGAGCTGAAGGCGGGTTCGTTTGACATAATAACGACCGGTTTTGCGTTGAGGAACTTCGACGACCTGGGAGCGTTCATCGAGGAGGCCTACCGTGTCCTCAAGCCAGGGGGGAAGGCGGCATTCCTGGAGGTTGCCAAGCCTGACTCGGTGCTGGGCGATATGATCAAGTTCTACTACTTCAACGTAATCCCGATGATCGGGTCGAAGTACAACAAGGATGCCTATGTCTGGCTGGCCTCGAGCTTATGGAGGTTTGACAAGAACCTCCTGATGCACCTGATGAAGAAGGCAGGATTCAAAAACATCAAGGCGAAGAACCTCACCTTCGGCGTGGCGTTCATCTTGACCGCAAATAAACCAAAATCAGCAAAATGAATAATAACTCAAGTGCGCTGATTATTATTCGATGACGTGACGCTCATTCTTTTTGTGGATATGGACTCCTTCTACGCATCATGCGAGCTGCTGCGCCATCCGGAGCTCCAGAAGAAGGCGTTCATAGTCGGCACGGGTGACGTGGCGAACAAGCACAAGGGTGTGGTTGAGGCCGCAAACTACCTTGCCAAGAAATTCGGCATCCGAAGCGCAATGCCTACCTCCACGGCGATGAAGATCAAACCGGACATATCCTACGTTCCAGCAGATCACGAGTACTACGAACAGATGTCAAAAAAGGTCATGGATACTATTGCCTCACACGGCAAGAGGATGGAGGCGATGAGCGTGGACGAGGCGGCGGTGGACCTCGACGATATGGGCTACGAAGGCGCCGAGAAGTTTGCGACAGAGCTGAAGAAGGATATAAACACAAAACTTGGCCTCCCATGCACCGTTGGGGTGACGGTTGGAAAGGTCCTCGCAAAGATGGTCTGCGACTCTGCAAAACCGGATGGCTTGAAGGTGATAAGGGAGGAGAAACTTCGCGACTTCCTGAAGGGAAAACCGGTCATCAGCATACCGGGGATAGGGCCAAAGACCGAAAAGAGGTTGGAGGAGTTCAACATCAGGACCATAGACGATCTGGCGAAAAGCACGCCGCAATTCCTGGCGGACAAAATCGGCTCGTTCGGGCCCGAACTTTATCACATCGCCAACGGAAAAGACGAAAGCGGTGTCGTATCGGAGTGGAAGATCCAATCGATTAGCAGGGAGAGGACTCTCGACACCAAAACGAGTGACCTGAGGGACGTGAACAAGATGCTTGACATGCTGGCTGAGGAGGTGATAAGCGACGTCAGGACCAGGGGATTGTCGTTCAAAAACATCTCAGTAAAGGCAAAGTACGATGACTTCACCGACAAGCTGAAGGGTAGGAGTCTTAATAATTACACGGATTCGCTTGATGTCTTGAAAGAAACGGCTCGAACTCTGATGAAAGAGCTCGCTTCCGAAAAGAAATTCAGGAAGGTGGGCGTGCGGGTCGCCTCATTCACCGAGGGAAAAGGGCAGAAGAAGCTGTTCTAGGCCTTTCCTATCTGCTGCAGCCATTCCCTTACGCGGATCGCCGCCTTTATTCCCGATCCGGCGGCGGTGCCTGCCTGCCTGTAGAAGTGATCGGAATTATCACCGGCCACAAATATCCCGGGGATATCGGTGAGCACCTCATCTTTTACGGCGATATACCCCTTCGCGTCCAGCTTCAGCTTTCCCTGGAGGAACTTTGTATTGGGAGTGTATCCTATAGCGATGAATACCCCTTGCGCTGGAACAACCTTCGCGGTGCCGGTCACGACATCCTTAACCTTCACTCCCGTCACGCCGACCGTGGCATCGGTTCCCTGAATCTCCTCAACCACCGTGTTCCACATGACGCTTATCTTCGGGTTGGAAAGGACATGCTGCTGCATTATCTTGCTTGCCCTGAATTGGTCCCTTCTATGGACTATCGTGACGTGCTTCACAAAGCGCGTAAGGAAGTTTGAATCCTCCATCGCCGTATCGCCGCCGCCGACGACTATTACGTTCTCCTTGCCCTTAAAAAAAGCGCCGTCACATGTCGCGCATGTGCTGACGCCCTGGCCCATGTGCTCCATTTCGGAGGGAATGCCCAGCAGCATGGCGTTCGCTCCGGTTGCAACCACGACGCTGTAAGCTTCGTAAGTCTTCGATGCGGTCTCCACCTTGAACGGGCTTTTTGAGAAATCAACTTCCGTGACATCTTCCTGTATCATCCTAGTCCCGAACTTGGTCGCCTGCTTGGTCATGTTGTCTATCAGTTCGGGACCCATTATCCCCTCGGGCCAGCCCGGCATGTTTTCGACCTTGGTCGTGAGGAGCAGCTGCCCTCCCGGGGACGAGCCGGATATCATAAGCGGCTTGAAGTCCTCCCTCGCCGTGTATATGGCGGCCGACAGACCTGCAGGTCCTGAGCCAATAATTATGACGTTCTCTACCATAAAAACAATCCCCGATATGTTTTTTCTGAAAGATATATTAAATAGTTTTCCATCCAAGCCCTCTTGGCGACTGGATGATACATGTAAACGACCATGTTATCTCCCTTGACAGAAAGGAGAAGAAATCGACCTTGGACTTCATATCGCACGCACATTCCGACCATATCTCTTCGGCGAAGTCCTCGAAGAACGTCATAGCCAGCGACGAGACTGTCCAGCTCCTCGAGGCGGTGCAGGGGATAAAGGTTGCGAAATCGGAAAAACAGATAAAGGGCATCAAGCTGCTCGACGCGGGGCACATACTCGGCTCGAAGCAGATATACGCCAACGATGAATGCTCGGGGAAGAGGATCGCTTATACGGGAGACTTCCAAATGCAGGACTCACGCGCGTGCGCGAGAATAAAGATAGAGGACGCCGACGTTGCGATAGTCGACTCGACGTACACCGACCCGGAGGTGCAGTTCGACGACCGCGCCGAAACGGAGAGCGCAATGCAGATATGGACAGAAAGAAGGCTGATGGATGGGATCGTCCTCTTTGGATCATATGCACTGGGAAAGGCGCAGGAGCTGATTACGATAATGAACGAGACCCAGATAGTCCCCGTCGTAAGCGAGAAGATAAGCATCGCCAGCCGGGTCTACAAAAAGAACGGCGTCGAACTCGACTACGCGTCCACTTACGACGACCTTGAGGACTACCGCCAGATAGTCAGGGGGAACTTCGTTGGTATAGTTGAGATGCACAATTTTGACATGGTACGCGCGGAGCTTGCCGCAAGGTACAACAAGCCGGTCTACACCGCAGTCGCCACAGGATGGGCGAAGGTGATGAGCTTTGGAACGGACGTGCAGTTCCCGCTCAGCGATCATGCCGACTTCCACCAGGCAACCGAATACATAGATGCGACCGGGGCGAAGGAGGTCTTTACATATGGTGCAAACGCAAAAGACCTCGCAGAAAACCTCAAACACAGGGGATACAGTGCCGCCCCGTTTACAAAGGGCGGGAGGATGGTGTGCGACAAAATAAGTTGCGCGATACAGACCGTTTGACGATGATGTTGTTATGGAAAAGATAGTTGTGCTTGGCGGATACGGGGAAATGGGAAGGATCATTTCCATAGACCTTGCCGAGACGGCAGACAAATTTCGGATAGTGATTGCCGGAAGGGACGGAAAGAAGGCGGAGGCATTCGCCAAATCGTTCAACAAGCCAAACATAATCGGTGTTGGGGCGGATCTGAACAATCATAAACAGATGAAACAGGTTCTTGAGGGGGCAAAGGTCCTGATAAACGCGACAAACTACTACTTCAACGTCCAGGTGATGAAGACTGCGCTCAAAGCGCACGTCAACTACATCGACCTTGGCGGCCTTTACCACACCACGCTTAAGCAGCTAAGGCTTCACGACAAATTCAAGAAGGCGAAGATCATTGCACTGCTCGGATGCGGCTCCACACCGGGAATAACCAACATAATGGCCCACTATGGAGCCGAGAAATTGGACAGGATCCACGAAATTCACATACAGTTCGCTGACAAGGACTACACCAATTACAACATGCCGTTTGTGGTCCCATATTCTATGCAGACAGTGTTCGACGAGTTCACAAAAAGGCCGGCGGTGTTCACTAATGGAAAGATGACCTTCGCAGACCCGTTGGGTGGGGGGATTAATGTAACATTCCCGCAGCCGGTCGGAAAGGTTTTATGCAGGTATTCGCTGCATTCGGAGCTTGCAAGCCTGCCGAAGCACTTTGCTAGCAGGGGAATCAAGGAGTGCAGCTTCAGGGGCGGCTGGGATCCCGACTTCGTAAACAAAACGAGCTTCCTTATCCAGGCGGGCTTCGCGAGCGAGACGCCGATAATAGTGAAGGGCAACAAGGTCGTGCCGAGGGATGTGGCGGTTGCACTGCTCAATAGGTTCCTTCCCCCGGAAAGCGTCAAGGTGAACGATGTGGAGTTCCTACGTGTGGAGCTGAAGGGAACAAGAAAGAAAAAGGAACAGACTCTCGTTGTCTATTGCAAGGCGGTCTCCAACAAGAAGTGGAACATCCCCGCTGGGTCGTGGGATACCGGTGTCCCTCTCTCAATAGTTGCACAGATGATAGCTACGGGCCACATCAGTGGAGGCGGCGTTTATCCGTCAGACGCGAGGAACATCAATCCGAAGAAATTCTTCAAGGAGCTTAAGAAGCGCAACATGAAAGTCTTTATTGCGAAGAGATAGGCCCCCTTGTCCCTTCGGTCAGCATCGTCGGTGGGCCCCTTTCCGGAGGGAGCTTGAAGCGTTGCGCCTTGAATTTTGAGTTCTTCGCCTTTTCGACAGCGACCTTGAACGCATCTAGGGTCGGCTTCAGGTCTTCGTCCATGTCGTGGGCGAGGCAGGTGTACCAACATTCCTGGCTGTCCTCGTCCACCATCACGCCGCGCGTGAGGAGCCAGTACTGAATCTTGGAAAATAGGTCCAATCCATAAGTGCTTTTCAGCTCGCGGTAGTTGTGTATCTCGCGGTGGTTGTTGGTTATCACATATTGGAACATCGCAGGATGGCCGACCATGACCGATTCCACTTTGTTGTCGTCAAGCACATCCTTCATGCCGGTCATGAGCCTCTTGCCGAAACGGCTTATCTTGCTGTATATGTCCTCGTCCTTCAATAACGACAGAGTGGCGTTCGTTGCGGTCAGGGAGATCGGGTTGCTTGCATACGTGCCGCCCTGCGTCACTCCATGCGGACCGGGGCCATACATCCGCATCATCTCCTCCTTTCCGACTATCGCAGATATCGGATGGCCGTTGCTCATCGACTTCCCGAACGTAGAAAGATCTGGTTTGACGTTGTAAAGCTGCTGTGCGCCGCCCCTCGAGACCCTGAACCCCGTCTTTACCTCGTCGAATATCAAAACCACATTATACCTGTCGCACAATTCTCTGAGGTGCTTAAGGTAGCCAGGTTTCGGCATTATTCCGGATGCGTTGCCCATTATCGGCTCCAATATAATTCCCGCCACCTTCCTGTGGTTCTTCTTGAGGTAGCTCTCGATCGACGCAAAATTGTTGAACGTCTCCACGTGGACGAGCTTGCTTATTATCTTGGGTATTCCGCGCGACTCAGGATATGGCCTTATCCTTGTGTCGTACGGGGGACTGGTGGAGAACAACAGATAATCATGACCGCCGTGGTAGTGGCCCTCGAACTTTACGATTACTTCCTTTCCGGTGTAAGCCCTCGCCAGCCTAATTGCATGCATCGTTGCCTCCGTGCCGGTTACGGAGAATCTCACCATCTCGGCAGAAGGGATTAGGTCTATCATCTGCTTTGACACCTGCAGTTCCAATTCGTTGTCCAGTGCATACACCGTCCCTTCCTTTTCCGCCTCCTGCAGCGCCTTGGTTATCTTCGGATGGCTGTGGCCAAGGATTATCGGTCCGAAGCCAAGTCGGTAGTCGATATACTTGTTGCCGTCAACGTCCCACATATGCGAGCCGCGCGCTTTCTTCACAAAAATTGTACAAGGGGTGTAAATAGGGCAGAACTGCGCGGTCTGCCAGAGGCGGGCATTGGATGAAACACCTCCCGGCATTACCTTCAGCGCCTCGGAAAAGAGCTTCGCCGATTTTTCAATCTTCAAACCCTTTTCCTTCGCCATTCGATCACGCTATTACAACGGACTTGGTGTTGGTGAACTCCAAAAGGCCATACCTCGACAGCTCCCTGCCGATTCCGGACCGTTTGACCCCGCCGAACGGTATCCTGGGGTCGGATTTCACAAAGCTGTTGACAAATGTAAGCCCTGCCTGGAGCTGCGCAGCTACTCTCTCGCCCTTTTCTAGATCTTTTGTCCAGACGCTCGCCCCGAGGCCGAACGGCGATGAATTTGCCAGCTTTATTGCCTCCCTCTCATTTTTGGCGATGAAAATTGGCGCAACAGGCCCGAATACCTCCTCCTTTGCGACGCGCATGTTGGGCTTTATGTTGCTCAGGACGGTAGGTTCATAGAAGAACCCCTTTCTGTTGACAACGTTACCGCCACACTCGACCTTCGCACCCATTGCAACAGATTCTTTCACCTGGGACGCGATTGTGTCGAGCTGTTGTTTGTTCGCTAGGGGGCCGACAGTGGTCTTTTCGTCCATGGGATCTCCAACAACTTGGGTTGACATCAGCTCCGCAAATCTCTTTGTGAATTCCTCAGCAACGCTCTTGACCACGATGAACCTCTTCGAGCATATGCAACTCTGCCCCGAATTGACAAGCCTTCCGTCCGTGGCGCCCTGGCATGCGAGAGGGACGTCAGCATCATCAAGAACGATGAACGGATCGCTTCCGCCCAACTCAAGGACAAACTTCTTAATCGTCTTTCCAGCGACCGCTCCAACCGCGCTACCTGCCTCCACGCTTCCGGTCAGGGATACGCCATCGGTGTACTTGCTCTTGACGAGGAACTTTATCTGGTCGTGGTCCGTGAGTACCGACCTGAAGACGTTTTCCGGGAATCCGGCAAGCCTGAACGCCTCCTCTATCGCAAACGAGGACATCGGGACCACATTCGAGTGCCGCAGGATCGAGACATTCCCTGCTACGATGGCAGGTATGGCAAACCTCATCGCCTGCCAGAACGGAAAGTTCCATGGCATTATCGAGAGAATCACGCCGAGCGGTTCGTGCGTCACGTAGCTTTTCTTCATCCCCATTTCCACGGGCTCGTCCTCAAGCCATTTCACGGCGTTCTGCGCGAACACCTCTGCGGTCCAGGCGCATTTCTCGACTTCTGCGATGGACTGCTTGATTGGTTTGCCCATCTCAAGCGTCATGATTTTTCCGTACTCCTCCTTTTTCGACCGGAGCGCGATGGCCAGCTTTGTCAGATAACCGGCCCTGTCTGCTACATCCCGAACGCTCCACTCGTCGAATGCAATTCTTGAGGACTTGGCGATCGATATTATTTCCTCCTTAGGAAATGACTCGTACTCCTTATTTACCTGGCCTGTCGCCGGGTTGATCGATTGGATCTTCATTTCTTGTCACCGTAAACAACCCAATACCATGGCTTCCTCGCAAGGCCGGTCTGGTCGACGTAAATGTGCTTGATGTGGGTGTACTCCTCGAACGAATACATCGACAGGTCCTTGCCGAACCCGCTCTGCTTGAATCCCCCGTGCGGCATCTCAGAGACAAGTATGCCGTGCTCGTTTATCCAGACGCTGCCAAACTCAAGTTTGGACGCCACTTTCATCGCAGTAGTGATATCCTTGCCCCACACGGAAGCGGCAAGGCCGTAGATGACGCCGTTCGCCTTCTCTATCGCTTCGTCGATGGTCTTGTACCTTATCACCGAAAGGACCGGGCCGAATATCTCCTCCTTGCATATCTTCATCTTCTGGTCGACGTCTCCGAATATCGTGGGTTCGAAGTAGTACCCCTTCTTTATTTTCTCGGGTCTGCCGCCGCCGATGAGGAGCTTTGCCCCCTGCTTCTTTCCCGACTCAACATATTTTTCCACGCGTTCAAGCTGGCGGGCCGATATGAGTGGGCCCATGTCGGTCCTTTCGCTGAGAGGATCGCCGACCCTCATCTTCTTTGTCTTCTCGACCAGCCTCTTCACAAATTTCGGGTAGATGCTGTCATGAACGTAAATCCTTGTGGCGGCGGTGCAGTCCTGCGCGGTGTTCCAGAACCCTGACACAACGGCACCCTCCGCCGCGGCCTCGATGTCTGCGTCTGGAAGGACCACGAACGGCGCCTTCCCGCCCAGCTCGAGCTCGATCTCCTTGACATTTGAGGACGCAAGCTGCATGATCTGTTTGCCTGTTGAAACGTCGCCGGTGAACGAGACCTTGTCGACCTTCGTGTTTGACGCGAGTTCGGCGCCGACTGTCTCGCCAGGTCCCGTGACCACATTAAGCACACCGCGTGGAAGCAGCTTTGAGGCGTGTTTCATTATCTCAAGTATTGCGAGCGGGGTGTAGCTCGCGGGCTTCACCACCACGGTGTTGCCGGCCGCAAGTGCGGGGGCCATCTTCCAGGTCTCTATGTAAAGAGGATAATTCCACGGGGCGATCGCGGCGATGACGCCGATTGGCTCTCTTTGTATCATGCTCAGGCCGAGGCCGGAGTAGTTTGCCATCGCCTTTCCCTCAAGCATCCTCGCCGCCCCGGCGAAGTACCTGAAGTTGTCGATTATGAACGGAATGTCGGAGTTCTTTGCGTATTTGATCGTCTTCCCGACATCCATCGAGAGTATCTTCGCAAGCCTGTCGGTGTCCTTCTCAACTATGTCGGCGAGCTTCCAGAGGAAGGTGGACCTTTCCGCCGGAGTCTTACCGGACCAGACGCCCGAATCGAACGCCCTCCTTGCGGCATCGATCGCAGCCTTTGCGTCCTCCCTTCCGCCCTGCGGCACCTTGGCTATGACCTCTTCGGTGGCCGGATTGATTACGTCGAAGGTCTCGCCAGACTTGGCGTCGACCCACTTCCCGTCGATGAACATCTGGTACCTCTCCACAGCCATGAGAGAAGATGCCAAGGAACTTATTTAAGCTTTTTTACGCGGCCTTTCCCTCGTCTATCATGCCGGATTTGCGGAGCACCTCGATAAGCTTGTTCCTGCTTGCCCGCAGCATGGCGCGCGCCATACGCAGATATTGGAGCGAGGACCATTGCATGGAATGCCTGCCGGCATATGATATCGGCTCATCATGGTCGACATCTATCTTGCAGCCGCTGCCCTCCGGCCACAGCCTCCGTATGCGAAGGATCGGCCTGGCATCGCTCTGGGGAATGCAGTAGTCAGAGTCCTCGATTGCCTTCAAAACCTGCTCGTAAGTGAATTCAGGTTTCAAACGAATAGTGTAACCCAATTTCAACACCTTGTTCAGCGGATCCTCCTCCTTGACGAACTTCTCGGCCCACAGCGACCCGACGACCGCTTCGGCGCTTATGTCACTGCATGGCGCGGGGTTATTTTTTGCCTGGTCCCTGCGCTCGTCTTCCGCGATCGACGCGGCTATGTTGTTAACATGAATAGCTGATTTTGGGACCCTTGTCTTCTCCCTGTCGATTGCCCTTGCCACCATCTCATCACCACGATAGGCATCAGCTTTTCCCATTATTTAAACCTTACTCATGACGAGCGCTTAAATACTTTACAATCCCACTCTGTCTGATGTACGCAATACAGACGAAGGAGCTCGTAAAGAGGTTTGGCGGTTTCACGGCGGTGGGCGGAATCAGCTTCGACGTCAACGAGGGCGAGATATTCGGACTCCTCGGACCGAACGGCGCAGGCAAGACCACCACCCTCTCCATGCTTGCGACGCTTGTAAAACCCACCTCTGGGTCAGGCACGGTCAACGGCTTCGATGTGCTGAAGGACCCGCACAATGTAAGGAAGTCGATCGGCTTCGTCTTCCAGGAACCGAGCTGCGACGACCTGCTGAGCGGAAGGGACAACCTCTATCTCCACGCGCTTATGTACGGGGTGGACATGCACAACATAAAGGAAAAGATTGATGCCGCTTTTGCGCTTGTGGATCTTGCGGACAAGCAGAATCTGATTGTGAAGCAGTACTCCGGCGGAATGAGGAGAAGGCTCGAACTTGCAAGGGGCCTCCTTCACCAGCCGAGGGTGTTATTCCTTGACGAGCCGACCCTTGGACTTGACCCCCAGACAAGGCAGCACCTTTGGAAGTACATAAAGAAGCTCGTCAAGGAAACGAAGGTCACGATAATAATCACGACCCACTACATGGAGGAAGCCGACCAGCTATGCGACAGGCTTGCCATCATAGACCACGGCAAGATCGTTGCGCTCGATACGCCCGGCAACCTGAAGAGGAAGCTCGGCGGAGACATAATCAAGCTGAAGGTGCAGAGCCCGAACGTTTCTGTGATAAAGAAACTGAAATACGTAAAGCACGTGAAACAGGACGACGGAATGCTTACGATAACGGTGGACGACGCCAACAGGCACATACAGGACATACTTAAGAAGGTCGGGAGGGTTGACAACGTCGAGCTGAGGAGCCCGACCCTGAACGACGTGTTCCTCCACTACACCGGAAGCGAGATACGCGACAATGAAGCGGAGGGCGGTGTGTTCGAGAGGATGATGCATTCGGGCAACAACAGATAGCGATAGTGGTTTTGATGAGCGAACTGACGGGGTTGTATGCGCTTTGGCTGAGGGAGTTCAAGGTCTTCCTCCGCGAGAAGTCGAGGATAGTCTCGTCCCTCGTCCAGCCTTTGCTGTGGTTGGTGGTGTTCGGCGGCGGCCTCGGGTCCGCGATCAGCCTGGGCGGGATCGGGGTGAACTACCAGACCTTTATCTACCCTGGAATACTCGCGATGACCGCACTGTTCGGGTCGCTCTTCTTCGGGCTTTACCTGATACTCGACAAGCGCGTCGACTTCATGAAGGAGGTGCTGGTCGCTCCATTGAGGAGGATAACGATGTTCTTCGGGAAGGTGCTCGGAGGCGCTACTGACGGGCTGATACAGAGCGTGATCCTGATCGCGCTCGGGACCTTCTTTGGGATACACTACACCGCATTCAAGGTGGCGATGACCCTGTTCTTCATGGCGCTGCTGATAATCAGCATGGTGAGCATAGGCCTCGCGCTCGGTTCGGTGATGGAAAGCCC
>DAHXLY010000034.1 GCA_027365735.1 Microcaldota archaeon | reverse complement strand
AAATAAAAAAAAACAAAAGTGATAGAAATGAAAGTATCATTCTTAGGAGCAGCTGAAGAAGTAGGCAGGAGCTGCATAATAATATCTACCGAAAGAACGAAGATAATGCTGGACGCGGGACTGGAGCCTGGAAAGGAGAGGCTTGAGTTCCCCGCCGTGTTGGAGAAGGACATACGCGGGTTGGATGGAGTATTCCTGACGCATGCACACCTCGACCATTGTTGTTTTGTGCCGCACCTTTTTGCAAGGAAGTATCAGGGCAAGGTCTACGGGACGAAGCCGACGCTCGAATTGATGAACGTCCAGGTCGCCGACTACGTGAGGCTGTCGAGCCCCCAGGAAGTCACAAAGGAGGTGCTCGAGAAGGTGGCAAAGGGAATAAAGGTGCTGGAGTACAAGCAACCTTTCCGGATAAAGGACCTCACCGTCGAGTTCATCCCAGCGGGCCACATCCTTGGAAGCGCCCTGCTTAGGGTGAGCGACGGAAAGGAGACAATCCTCTACACCGGCGACATAAACCTCTCACAGACGAAGCTGTTGGAGGGCGCAGACCTGACCAACCTCGCCGCAGACACGCTCATCACGGAGACGACTTATGGAGGGAAGGACGACATCCACCCAAACGAAAAAGAACTGGCAAGGAAGATGATCACGAGCATCAAGGGTACCATAACCGCAGGGGGAAAGGTGATAATCCCGAGCTTCGCGGTCCAGAGGGGCCAGGAAGTACTGTTGTTCCTGGACGACTTCATGAATTCGGGCCAGCTGCCGAAGGTCCCGATATACGTGGATGGGGCGATCGGCAAGGTGCTCAGGATCCACAGGCATAACGTGATTTACTGCCGCGAGGAGATACAGAGGAAAATACTCATGAGCGACTATGACCCGTTCAAGAGCGAGAACTTCGTCTTCGTGGAGGCAAAGACAATGAGAGACAAGATAATCAATGGGGGCCCGTGCATAATAGTCACCACCTCAGGAATGCTCAGCGGCGGGCCGGTGGTCTTCTACCTGAAGAAGCTGGCGGGCGACAAGCTCAACAAGCTCATACTCGTCGGGTACCAGGCCAATGGCACGGAAGGAAGAGATCTTCTTGACGGAGCGAAGGAGATAGACTTCCACGACACGAGGCTGCAGATCAGGCTCGGCGTGGAGATGACGCCGATGTCGGCGCACGCCGACAGGAAGCAGCTCGAGTCCATTCCGAAGCACATCAAGGGGCTGAAGAGCATATTCCTCGTCCACGGGGAGAAGAGCAAGATGGACGAGATGAAGGAAGTTTACCAGAAGGCTGGATACAAGACGATGATACCGAAGATCGGCGAGACCTTCGATACCCTCTCTCCGGAACAGCCGGTCTCAAGGCAGGAGGTGAAGCCCGAGTCGGTCGAGAGGGTGCAGCCGCAGAGGCAGCAGAGGCCATCCCAGCAGAGACAGAGGCAGCAAAGGGAGCCGCAACGCCCCCAGCAAAGGCAACAGCCACGCCCATCGCAGCCCCAGCGCGAACCACAACAGCGACCGATGCAGAGGGCTGGCGGACCGGCGCAGCAGACACGCTACGGCCTCCCGGCAACGCGAGGGCTGAGGGCGCAATTCCCGCAGGAACGAACGGGGCAGGAGCGGCCGCCGCAGAGATCCGAGCAACAGCGGCCACAGCAGGAAAGGGCCCCACGGCAACCAAGACCCCAGCAGCCGTCTAGGAGCGAGCCGCAGGGAGTGCAGCAGCAAAAGGGCCAGCCGCCAAGGCGTGGGCCACATCGCAGAAGGCGCAAACCGCGGGGGGTATCTCCATCAGGCCATTCGCTCATCTGAACGGGCGAATCCGCCTCGATAATCCACGATTGACGTCCCGCGAACGGAAGACTTATATAACCACCTCACTAAGTAATACGTTAACTTTTGGGTTGGTGAAAATGGCGTTAAAAAGACCTTCTGGCAGCAAGTCAAAATTCACAAAGGAAGTGGAGGAAATCAAGAGGCTAAAGGACCTTAATAAGATACTAGTAGCCGGCGACATGGAAAACGCCCTGCTGTCCAACTCTGCAAAGGACTCCGAGACGATGAACGACAACGTCCTCGACCAGCTTTTGGCGAGGGCCGATGCGGGCGAGCGCGGATCGGAAAGGGGGTTAGAGGTCATAGAGCGCCTGACTACCAGCAGCCCCGCCGGGAAAACAGTGACAGAGCGGAAGGTCAAGGTCAGAGCCGCCGGAGGAAAGATAAAGTCAAAGAAAAGCATCCACGTAAAGAAGGCGGCCAAGAAGAGAAGGCGCTGAAGGAAGGAATAAATAATAAGCCTAATAATCTACTCCTACAGATTTTTTAATCTGGGCTCATAGCGTAACGGTAGCGCACCACGTTTGCAACGTGGGGGTTGCGGGTTCAAATCCCGCTGAGTCCACTTACTCCGTCTCGAAGTTAAAGCTGGCTTAAATGAACTAAAGCTCGCACAGAACCATCGGAATAAAGGCCGACTAAATATATCGAACAGCATAAATTACCCAAGGCGGCTGGTTTGGTCGATTTGAAGAGCATAGATTGGCTGCCTTTTATATCTTTGCAAAAACCGAAGCGCGCAGATCAAGGTTAAATATCTCAATCGACTATCCTCAATCGGTTTGCATGGCAAAAGGCGGCAATAAAAAGGGCAAAGGCAGGTCAAAGGCCAAGCCGGTAGAGATAGACATAGCGGAAAAGAACGCCGACCTCAATATGAACGAGGCGATAAGGGCGAATTCCTATGACCCCACAATCGCTGATAATATAAGGAGGAACGCATCGCCGCAGGCAAAGAGGATACTGATGGTGATTGCGGCATTCATCATCGCGGCGATTGTCATCGATTTTGTAATCGCATTGCTATTGTGCCTCCATAACGTCTGCTGATCACTTCCTGAGCTGTATGAGTGGTTTGTTGTATACTTCCGCAAGTGTATTGTAAAGCTCCTGGAAATGATTGGCCGGGTAGTACGGGTAGTTCCTCCTCTCTTTTTGCATCATCCTCCTTGTTTCGCTGAGTGCCTTGACTGTTTCGTTGTCCATCATGTATTGGTCCACCATCATCCAGTAGGCCATGTATCCATGTTCCTGGAGCTGCGTCATCATCCATTCACTATTAAGATAGTCCAGCACGCGTATCAGGTAGCTCTTACCGAAGCTGTCGCACAGCCAAACCAACTGCTCGAGGTATCTGCTCATAAAGAGGTGGTCGTTGTATTCATGTATGAACCGCACCAGCGCCGCGTTCATCTCCGGAGCATTGTCGAGTCTCATCGACAGGGTGATGAAGTCGTTGAGTATGTTCGGCAGCCTGCGGGATTCCTTGTATTGCGCCTCGATATTGAGCATATCGGGCAGCGACACCTTGACGCTGCCTATCACCTTGCCGAAACCCTCTATATCTCTGTTAAGCCCCTCCAGAATGAGGGTGGCTATTGCATCAACCTGTACGGTGCTCTTTGAGTCGTGCGAGGTCACTATGAAGGTGTTTATCATGTTCGCCCGCTCGTTCATGTTGGCGTATTTGGCGGTAACAAGCGAGAGGAATGTACCTACGTTATTGGTGTTCTCCATCGCCCAATTCATCCACCCCACATTGCCGGCGAAATCATCCTCGGTCATGCCTTCGTACAGTCTCATCAACGAAAATGCCATGGTGACCACCTCCTTCGAGTTCGGGCACTTCATGAGGGTGTCGTAACACAGCTTTATGTTATCGGGCCTATTGGGATGAAGAGTCTCCAGCCTCTGGACCAGGGGGACGGCTCCCGATACGACCTCCTGGACCGGCCACTTCGCCTGGATTTCTGCCTTGAGCTTCGCTATTGCAGCTCTCTCGGGATCGGATAAGTCCCGCACCGTAGGTTTCGTTGCCGTGTTCGGCCCCCAGGCCATTTTATCACTTTCTTCCAAATCAGATGCAAATCAGAAATATTTAACCGTTATCATTGGTACGTCGCAATGCCACGATTATAGTGCAGGGCGGAAGAAAGGCTTTTATAACGATTTGGGCAGAAGGCTATCTGTGGCTCAATGGGTGTGGACAGGTTGAAAATAGAGGTTAGTTCGCCGGATGCTTATTTGCCGAAAGATTCAGTGATCAAGAACGTTGAACTCGATGCGGAAAAGATCAGCTCCGGAAAGGTCCGCGACAGCTTCGCTCTGCGCGACGGCAACAGGCTCCTTGTATCAACTGACAGGATAAGCGTCTTTGACGTGGTTCTCCGGGATGGGATACCAAACAAGGGCCGCGTCCTAAACGGCGTTTCTGCTTACAACCTTTTGAGGACTGCAAAAATAGTGCCAAACCACCTGGTTGCGCCATGCGTCGATTCAGGAATCGGGTGGCTCGATGACAGGGCCATGGTGGTAAAGAACGCCGAGCCGATCAAGGTCGAGGCTGTCGTCCGCGGTTATTTAACCGGCAGCGCGCTCAGGGACTACCTGCGGACGGGCGAGATGTTCGGCATCAAGCTTCCTGAAGGACTTAAGGATGGATCAGAGCTGCCAGAACCGATTTTCACCCCGACCACCAAGGCGGAGATAGGCCACGATGAACCAATCACTTTCGACCAGCTGGAATATCAAGAGGGGAAGGCGCTGGCGAAGCAGATCAAGGACCTCTCCATTGAGCTTTATTCCAGCATAAGAGAAGATCTTCTAAGGAAGGAACTCGTGCTTGCAGATACCAAGTTCGAGTTTGGGTGGCTCCGTGAAGGCGATGGGAAGACACTGATACTAATAGACGAGGTTGGGACTCCGGATTCTTCTAGATACTGGTCTCTCGGCCCGTACAAGCAAGGCATACTTGTGAACGAGGACAAGGAACCCGTGCGCAAATACTGTGCAGATACCGGATGGGACAAGAAATATCCAGCCCCTCCCCTCCCTCAAAGCGTCATAAGCGAAACTTCGGAGAGGTACACCGGTGTAATGTCAAAAATAACCCGCGAGCCTCAGGCGTAGATTTTCCGTCAGCTTTAAATAAAATCCCATTGCAAACTAATCATGGCAGATGAAAAGAGGGAGGAGAAGAAAGAGGAAAAGAAGGAGGAAAAGAAAAAATTCAAATTCCTTATTGTTTCGGGCGAAGGTGCTGGGGCTGACATCGCATACCAGCTCAAGAAGGAGGGCAATGCGGTGAAGATGTACATACAAAACCCGAGCGAGCGCGATGTGCTTGACGGCTTCGTGGAAAAGATCGACGACTGGGAGAGCGAGAAGAGCTGGGCCGACATAATAGTATTTGACGACGTTGGATTCGGATTCAGGCAGAACGAGCTCCGCACGCAGGGCTTCAAGGTGGTTGGCGGCAGTTACCTCGGCGACCAGCTCGAGCTCGACCGCGGCAAGGGGGTTGAATACTTCCAGAAGATGGGGCTGAAGGTCCAGCAGACCGTGTCGTTCGAGAGTTTTGCGGCAGCGAAGAAGTTCCTCAAGGATCAGAGCAAGAGGTTTGTAATAAAGTTCGAGGGTGCGGCGGGAGACGAGAAAGACCTGCTGTATATTGCGCAGATGAAGGACAACAGCGATCTCCTAAGGTTGATAGACCACTACGTAAAGAAGTGGAACACCGCATGGGGCGAGCCCAAATTCGTCCTTCAGGAGGTTGTGGAGGGCGTCGAGACGGCGGTCACCGCTTTCTTCAACGGAGAAAAATTTGTTATGCCCGTGTTCATGAACTTCGAGAACAAGAGGATGCTCACCGGGGACGTGGGCGTCATGACCGGTGAAATGGGCACCCACGGCTTTTTCACGTTCGACAAGCTGAAGCTGTTCAAGAACACGCTCAAGAAGATAGAGCCCGACCTGAAGGCCGATGGATATGTGGGAACGATTGACGTCAACTGCATAATCAACGAAGATGGGATATTCCCGCTTGAGTTTACGTCAAGGTTCGGTTACCCTCTTATCAGTTTGATATTCGAGGGCATAAGGGGCCACACGCGCGCGACGGACCTGCTTGTCGGGCTCGTGGACAAGAGCATGGATTTTGTGGAGGCTGACGACGGTTACGAGGTTGGCGTCGCGATATGTGTCCCGACCTTCCCGTACATGGATGGGTTCGAGAGATACGGAAAGGACATGCCGATCATAATCACCGAAGACAAGATAAAGGAAAATTTCCACACGGGCGACCTGAAGCTTGACGGCGACACCTGGATTACCGCAGGATCGGTCGGGTGGGGCTGCGTAATAACCGGAAGAGGGGACACGATGTTCGATGCGAAGACCGAGGCCTACAAGGCTGTCGGCAAGATTGTCGTGCCTAATGCAATCTACAGGATAGACATCGCTGACAGGTGGATAAAGGACTATCCAAAACTCCACAGATGGGGCTACGTGTGATTTCATGAGAAGAGCTAAACAAATTCCTATCGTTCCGGTTGCTGGCGTAATTGCTGTGGTCGTGCTGCTCGCCTTTGCCGCATACGGGCTGCAGCAGGCAAGGTCATCCGCCACTACATCGGCGGCTGCGGGTTATGCCTCAACAACCGTCAGCGGCGGCACTGCTGCAGCACAACAGGTAAAACTTTCTAACAGCCAGTATGCCGGGTTTTCTTACCTGGTCTCATCCGCCCAGCTCAGCCAATCCGCCAAGATGTCGATATCGGGCTTCAATCTGACAAGGGGTGTTCTTGCAAACGGCAGCATACGGATTTCATTCTATAATTTCGGGTCGAGTGCCGTTTCGAGCACCTTCATAATCTGTTCTTTGTGCGGTCTCTACTATCTTGATTCATCCTTCGGGGACGATTCTGCGCCAAGCGGCGAATACTCGTTTGGTGATGATGGGGTCATTGAGACTGACGCAAACGGATACATAATCAGCCCACAGTAATGTGATTGCATGAAGGCGACCAACGACCAGATCCGCCACATCCTCATGAGGCTGGCGGTAGCGGTGGTATTCGTGGCCTTCGGGATTTGGGAGATAGTGCAGCCTTCATACTGGACCGCATTCGTCCCTTCCGCCCTTTCTGGGTTAGCCAGCGCAACTCTTCTTGTGAACCTTCACGGCATGCTGCTTCTGTTGGTAGGCTTAGCCATACTTTTCGGGGCTTATCTAAGGTTTGCCTCGGCGCTGGCGGTGTTGATAATGCTTGAAGTGACGGTAGGATTGTGGCTCGAGTCCGGATTCACCGACCTGATAGTGAGGGATCTTGCGCTGCTCATAATCGCTGTGGCTCTATACTTTGATGACCGCAGGTGGCTGACAATAACAAAGAAGGGCTAGTGCGTCTCACATACCGCTTTAAAGTTTGCCGTAGCATATTTCGAAATATGCCAATATTGGAGAAACAGAGCGGAAGGTCCGGAGATACGGTGGCAGGCAAACCAGCCGCTGCGCCGCACAGGGGGATCAATCTAGACAAGAGCACCCCTGTGTTCTATGCAATTGCGATAGTGATATGCATAGGCGCGTACCTCTATCTGCAGTCCGTATATAACCCGCCCCAGCCGCAGGTTGTAATAATGTACAACGCCCTCGCCCAGACCGGCAACGGGTTCATAACCAACACCCTTTCATTCCCTATAAACATAACTTACTTCTACTGCACCGTGCCGGGGGGGATGAAATATGAGTTCAAGAACCCCCCGCAGGGAACGCTAAACCCAGGTTCAAAGACCGGAGTATCGATTGTCGCGAGCAACGTCTCGATAAGGCTGCCGGCGGACTGTGGCGACTGGAAGGTATACTACAATGCCGGGCCTCTTTCGCCGGCGAATGTGCCACTGAAGAACTTGACCGTCATACAGCAGCACCAAGGTAGTTGACATGGCACAAAACAAGTTTATCGTCTTCATCGACAAAAGATTTCTCGCCAGCGGGCTGGCCGAGCTGAAGGAAATGTTCGGCAAGATATCCGAGGACAAGGTCGCAACGGATCGGTTTCACATAATGAAGATCAACAGGGCCCCTAACGGCGCGGTGGAGGCTGTTTACAAGGAACGTCCGGTTTTCATCGATGACTTGATTCCGCTCATCGGAGTGGTCGACTTCAAGGATGGGGATTACTCGAAGGTTATCAAGTTCCTAACGAAGGAGCTCCACAAGGAAAAATCATTCAAGCTCGAGGTCATGAATGCGGAGTCTGTGTCCAGCGAGAACGCGAAGACCATAGAGGTTAAGATCGGCAGCGCGCTTGAGGGCAAGGGGTTCAGAGTCGACCTCAAAAATCCGGAGCGTTACATGTACGTGGTTCTCAACAAGAACAAGGCCTACGTAGGCAAGCTCCACAAGGACACCGCCATCGATTTTGTGCTCGACCACTTCAGGGAGGAGAACAACAAGTCAAAGAAGCCGATAAGCCGCGCGTGGTACAAGCTCGACGAGGCCATCCGGTTTTTCAGGATAGACATAAGCAGGGTCGACCACGCGCTTGACATCGGTGCCGCGCCCGGAGGGTGGACTGCCTACCTGGTCAAGGCCGGCGCAAGGACCGTGGCAATCGATGGGGCTGAAATGGACTATAAAAACCTAAAGAAGGTCGGAACCGTGGCAGTTGCAAAGAACGACGCGGAACTGGGCCGCCTTGACATGGTGAATACGGACATAATACACCTCAAGCACAACGTGAACGAAGTGAAGAAAGAGACCTTCAGGAAGTTTGGGCCGTTCGATGGGCTGTTCATCGACATGAACTCCCCGCCAGCCGATGTGGCAAAGATCGCGAGGAAGTGCGCCGATTTCCTGAACAAAGGGGCAGTGCTAGTGTTGACCGTAAAGATTTTCGGCGGGAACGTCGAAAAGCACATGAAGGAGGTAAAGTCGATCCTGTCGCCAAAATACGGCCAGATCGCATTCAAGAAACTCGCATACAACAGGATGGAGCTTACGCTTTTTGGAAGAAAGAAATGAAGGTGGAAAAATGATGCCGAACATGAACCCGAAGGCGATGAAGGATATGATGGCCAGGATGGGGATAAAGACCGACGAGATAGATGCGCTTAGGGTTGTGATCGAGTGCAACGACGCAAACATCATAATCGAAAACCCGCAGGTCACGAAGATATCCGCCCAGGGGAACGTGAGCTTCCAGGTGGCGGGCGACGTTAAGGAGGAGGCAAAGGATGTCAGCGCCGAGATAACCGCCGATGACGTGAAGATGGTCATGGACAAGACGGGCAAGGGGGAGGACGAAGCCAGAAAGGCGCTGGAGGAGTCAAACGGCGACATCGCAGAGGCGATTCTAAAGCTGAGCTAAAAAGAAATAGTCATGCAATATTCACGTTGTAAGCCTGCGCGTATGGAATCCCCTTTACTTTGAGTACGTTTTCTTTTTTGATTATTCCAACCGTAATGGCAAGCTCAACAGAATCCTTTCCTATGATGTTTGCAGAGTATACGTTCCCCCGCAACGCTTTCAGGGCGAGGAGCGTGTTCTCCTTGCTCACCAGTTCTCCTTTGTAGAAGCTGCTGTAGGCCCTTATGTCGATGAACACGTGCCCCTCCTCAAGGGTCTTGTCAATCAGTGACTCATCGCACATTCCGACAACCGCCCCGTGTTCGGATTTGTGGATTTTCAGGTAGATCAAGCGCTCACCCGTACTTGTGGAGGAAGAACGTGGCGAGGCAGTAAAGAAGCCCGTACCATGTCAGCCATATCCCTCCAGAAAGGTTCGATTGCGAAAATGCGAAGAAGGCGAGGACAAACATCGTCGAGGCGAAGGCTATCTCTGTCTTGGTGTTGAACAGCGAATACTTTAGGTTCCCGTTCTTGATATTTTTAATCCCCAGCCTATTCCAGTTCATGCCGGGGTTCTTGTTGATAAGGGTTGCGATGGCAGCCTTGGTTCGCACGAAGGCGAGCGCGTAGTTAAGCAAAAATACCATGAGCCCCTTCGTCCAGGAGTTGAAATAAAACTTAGTGAGGAAGACGGGTGCCATCAGCGAAAGGGTGAACGCCGTAAACCCAAGGAGCTCCAGGTCTATCGCCCAAGAGTTCTGGGAGAAGAAATGCATCAGGTTGATGTGCGCGAACGGTACTGGAGAGAATACAACCCCTACAGATATGAGCGTGAACAATATCAGCACGACAGATATGTAATTCAACCCGAGCCCGTGCATCGCATAATCCATATAGCTAAGGGGCGACTTGCCGTTCATGTTCCCTTTCTTATCGTAGAAATACTTTATGAACTGCGTATCGCCATAATTGTAGCGCCATTGCTGCTTCGCCAGTTCTGTGAACGTGAATATCGGCCTGCCCGAGGCGTAGACGTGCGGGTAGTACAGGCTCTTGTATCCATGCATGTCAGACTCGAAGCTGAAGAATGTATCCTCAATGACAAATTCGGGGAATCCGCCAATTTTGAGGAAGGCGCTCTTCCTTATCAGTCCGCACGAACCGCCGAAGATGGCGGTGTTGTTCAGGGCACGCGCCGGCTGAATGAACTTGAAGAAGAATGCGTCGAACAGGTCAACCGAGTCGGAAAAGAATGTGCCTTTGTCGTACTTCTTTTCTGTCTGGACGTATGAAACCTTCTCGTCCTGGAAGAACGGGAGCAGGTCCATCAGGAAGTTCTGGTCGGTCAGGTGCTCATCGGCGTCGAATATCGCGATGTAATCCTCATTGAGCCTCTTTGCGATGGTGTTGATCGCGCCGGCCTTGTAGCCCTTCCTTTCGTTTCTGTGTACATATGAAACATTGAGCCTCTTAGCGACATTCTGCAGGGCGGTCTTTATCTTTTGGTCCGTTGAGTCATCGACAAGATAGAAACCGAGTTTGTCCTTCGGATAATTAAGTGCAAAAAGGGATTTGATGTTCCGTTCGACCATGTCCGGCTCTTCGTTGTACGATGGAATCAGCACCGCCACGGTCGGATAGCTCGTGACCGGCTTCAGCTTCGACATTATGTTCTTTAGGTAGCCGTCATACTGGTAGGAGCGGTAGTACCACATGGCTGCATATATGTTGAACGATCCCGCGATCACGGAAAGAAGCGTGAACCCCACAGCAAGCAGCCACGACTGCACGGAGAGAGGGTATGAAACGTAAAATAGGTAGACGGAGAAGCAAAGCCCCGCCGCTGAAAGAATCATGAAAAGGACTATCGTAAGCAGTCTTGCAGTCAGTTGCTTGTCCGGCAGCTTGAACATCGTAACCACTATCTAAGCGCTATGTTAAAATATTAAAGTGTGCTATTATATAGCTATTGTTTTCTTTAGTAAGGGAACAAAGGATTACATGCCAGGGTGGCAGAATCCGGTAATGCACCGGTCTCGAATTTGCAAAATATCGAGAGCTGATATGGTGATGCGACAACGGGCAAGCCGGCGCCCCTCGGGGCTTTAGGGTTCAAATCCCTACCCTGGCGTATTTTATTTGGTGTGGTAAGATGGCGATGCACGACCCCGCGATAAGGATCAGGTACAAGAACTACAAGGGCGAGGTAGCGGTGAGGCTGATAGTCCCGCTGAGGATATTCTACGGGAGCAACGAGTACCACAAGACAGATCAATGGCTGATCGAGGCGTACGACATGGACAAGAGGGCGAACCGCACCTTTGCACTGAAGGATATCCAGGAGTGGCTGTTCTAACGCTCGCTCTTCAGGAACTCATGCATAAGGACGGTCGCATACGCCCCCGCCGGAAGTGAGAACCGGAGTTTCGCCCCATCGTCCGCCGATTTCTCGAAGTTCGTATACGGCGCGAAAAGCACCCTGTGGGCGCCGCGGCAGCTGAGCTCCGGCATGTTCGGGACCTTGAAGTGCTGCTGCGTGATCCCGAGCTCATCAAGTATCCTTTTTTCGAAGTCGTTCACCTCGCTTTCGTACCCGACGAGGTTTCCGATGACAAACGCCTTTCTGCCTGGAGCTGCATCTTTGTGGCTGACCACCTCCTTGATGTTAGGGAAACCGAAGTCGTTGGCATAGCACAACTTGTCGTTTCCCTGCGGGCTGGATGCACCCTCTTTTATCCTCGCGCTGACTTCCATGTTGAAAACGTGCGACTCAACGGCGTGGACGAACATCAAAAGGATGTTGCGAGGCAACATCCTCATCGCCCCGGCAAAGTCGGTCGGCGTTTCCGCAAGTTTCGAGATTACCTGTCGTTCGTACCTCAGGTATCCGGGGAAATAATCTGCCGCCCTCCTGAAATCCCGCTCCGCAGCGAGCTGCTCCCTTGCGTGGACCGCCTCTTCATTGCGCTCGTTGTTCGTGCCGGTAAGAAACTTCATCGCCGCCTCCTCGAAGTTCGCCTTCAGAATGTCAAGCCCTATGTCGACGTTGTTGTCGCGGAACCCGAATCTTTGCTCACCGAAGTAGTTCGGGAAGATTCCATCCAGTTCTTTGTGGATTTTTTCTATGTTTTCGGGGCTCTTCACATCCTTCACCGTTATTGTGAACCTGTTCCCCGCGAGCTGTCCCATCCTGACTGAGTCGGAGCTCTTCCATGCGCCGTTGATTTTGACGTCCTTCATCTTCAGGCCCCTGACCTGCTCGGGTTTTATCCCGAAGACGCTGCACATCTGCGCCGAGATTGCCTTCTTGTCCTTCATCCCGGCGAATCCCATTGACCTAATCCCGCGCCTGAATCGCCTCGCTATTGTCGTGAGCGCCTGCGTGGTATTCCAGTCCTTCTTCTGGAGTATGAACGTTGTGAACTTCGTGTCGCCCTCCGGCTCCTGGATGCCAAGATCGGTCGGGGTGTATAATTTGTTAAGTTCAAGAACCGCTCCGGTTTCCGTTATTTCTTCCACCAGAAAGTCATCGGGGGTGTCCTTTATGGCGCCGCCTATCCCGTTTGTTTTAGAAAGGGTCAGCATAACCATCGGTAATGCTTTTGTCCTGCTTATTTAAAATCCCTATGTGAACACGAGCGAAAGCTCCATAGGAAATCTTTAAATATCATACAAGTTTGATTACTCTCGCTGTGGTATTATGACAACAACCAATAATAGAGCGATTTCCGGGCAGGAGTGGAAGAACGACGCATTGCAGTTGCAGAGGATAAATGCAGCGGTGTCCAACATATCATCCAGAGTTTCGAGCCTTTCGCTAAGGCTTTTGCCAGAGGCGGTCAAGTTCGACAACAGCACCGAATGCCCTGATGCGGAGGCGGCAATGGTGAGGGCGCTGGGGCTGAAGTCGACGGTTGCTGATCTGTATTCGCAATTCGATGCCGTGCAGAGGCAGGAGCTGAGAAATGTAAACGACGCGCTCATTTCAATCAAGAACGCCGAGCTTAGGAGCAGGGCGATAGAAACAATTAAGATAAAAGTCCAGATGCCGTTGGCCGGATTCAACAGGCTGAGGCGCAGCAATGGCATCAGGGACCTGGAATACGAGAGAAAGATGGGCAGCCAGCCGCTTTGCAACCTGAATGCGCGGCTGAACGAGGCTCACGGCCAAATAGCACGCCTCATCGGGGCAGGATACGACGAAAAGTTCTACGCCGGTGCGCAGACCGCACAGCGGGCTGTTTCGGCTATGAACGAACGCTCGCTCACCGCCGGCCTCTCATTGAGCATAATAGAGAAAGACGAATGGCACCAGTGGTTCGAGGACATGCACGGCGCATCTCAGGAGCTCTCCACTGCCATATCTGTTTACGTTATAAACCACAGGAGCGAAATGGCCGTTGCGCAGCACGCGTCTCGCGATGCAGAGGATTCCAGGCTGATGATGGGCGTCCTGATAGGTCCGATCCAGGCGGAGAGAAAACTGAGGACCGCCGCGGAGAAGTTCCTTAGCGCCTCGGCAAGGTTCAGGGACCAGATCGGCTACTACCCGTTGAGGGATGCGATAACCAATGCAAGGCAGTCTGCTGAGGAGATAAGGACCAGGATGCTCGCGCTCGACTCCGCGATCCTCGAGTCGCCGGGCGTGCAGAGGATGCAGAGCAGGTTCAGGGCCATCGATGGGGATGGGGAGATACAGTTCCACTCCGAGTCGGTGGACTCGCTGAGCGGGATGCTCAGGAACGTGCTCAACGCGAACAGATGATCCGATGGCATACACACGGACCAAATTTCTCCGGGAGCTCGCGGACATCTCGCCGACCACCGCCATGGCTCTCAGGCAGCAGGACGAAATGGAGTCTCGGCGCTCTACAGATGCGCTTCCGGGGAGTGTCGAACAAAGGAGGGAAACCCCTGCCACGGAATTTGATTTGCTTAAGTCGGCAGCCGTCGGCACGGCTGAATTGGTCAGACACTTTTTCGAGACAGGTTTTGGAAGGTGTGCTGTGATGGTGGGGCTCAGCGACATCGAATCCCGCGCCAAGAAGTGGATCAGAAAGGAAGAGAATTGGAGGGACCAAGCGGCAACCCTTGTGATGGAGAAGGAGGCCAGGCCGACCGTGGAAACCTTCCTCAAGGAGCTCAAGTCCATAAGGAAAAGCTTCATGGACAGGCCACCGCTCAGCATAATCAACGACACCGGCGCGCTTTACGTCAAGCAGAAGATCGAGAACCTTGCGAAGTGCATAGCCGCCACCGCGGACCACATGCAGAGGGAGCAGAAGTAATCCTGCAAAACTATTTATACACGGGCTTCGATTTTAATTCGGTGTTCGTATAAGCTTCACAAACAAGTACAGCACAGAGACCGTCGTTGTGATGATATTCGGCGACAGCGGCGTCTATGGCGCCTGGGATAATGATGGAGGTTGGGTCAACAGGCTGAGGGAGCCGATCGACATCAAGAATCTGGTCGACAACGATATCGCATATTTCGTGTACAATCTCGGCATACCCGGAAATACAAGTGCCGATGTCCTGAGGAGGTTCGAGTCCGAGTATACCGGAAGGCTTTATCCCGGGGTAAAGCAGGAGACGATAGTGGTGTTCAGCTTTGGTGCGAACGACTCTATGGTTTCGGTTGCAAATGGCAATAACCTTGTCTCAAAGAAGGAATTCGAAAGCAACGTAAACAATCTGGCAGATCTGGCGAAGAAGCGCACAAGCAAGGTGGTTTTCATCGGCCCCGCTCCAGTTGACGAGTCGAGGGTCAACCCAATACCGTGGGATGATGAGTGGGCGTACCGCAATAAGGCAGTCAAAGAGTACGATGAGATAGCGAGGAAAGTGTGCAGCAAGAAGGGGCTTATGTATCTAAGGCTATTTGAGGAGCTCTCCAATCTTAAATACACAACTCTGCTCGAGGACGGGGCTCACTTCAGCCCAGCGGGTCATATGGTAATATACGAGATAGTCAGGGATTTCATGACCAAGAATCGAATACTAAATTTCGAAACACCTAAGAAATACGGTGCGAAATACGGGTCTAAGAAATGAAGTGACGCGGTGGAAAAGACACTACTTGGCCAGATGATCAGCTGCCATTCAATAAAGTTCTTCGGCACTGTACTGGTGGTCCAGCTGGTCGGCGAGGTGAAGACGGGCGACAAGATACTCATCGGCGATGACGACAATATCCCTAAGACGATAAATAAGATAGATTGCCAGCACAAGGATTTGCCGAGCGCGCCTGCGGGACAGCAGGTAGGACTAATAATAAAAGACATGATGACGTCAGTCGGCAACCCCAATGTCTACAAGGTCAAGTGATGGGGTCAAACAAACAAATAAATATCAAATCTGCTGCTAACTACCTGTGATAAAATGGCCGACGCCTCGTTGAGTTCCCCAAGTTCGCTGATAGAGCCGAACAAGACAAAACAGGGGATCGATGTCATATCGGGAAAGGGGATCCACGAGTTGGTGGAGAGGATAGAGCGCCTTGACTACAAGCTCTCGGTCGAAGTTGCGGACAAGAACGCCCTGACGCTCAGCATGCTTTCGAACATAATCGCCGAGGATCCTGACATAGCGGCCGGCAAGCTGAGCGAATTCAGCGAGAAGGACATCCTCAGGCGCAACTTCGGCGACAGTTTGGACGATTACGACGTAAAGTGCATAAGGACCGGCGATCCAGAGTTCAACGATTTCACCCACGCGATCTTCGAGATCCTCGGCGAGGAGAAGAAAAGGCTCGAGGACGGGAAGGAGCCCGCGGTGCCTATGACGACCATCCAGGAGCTCGACAACAAGATAAACGACATAGTCGTTCTCGAGAAGCTCGTCAAGAGGAGGCATGTCCTGAATGTGGAAGTTCTTGTCCTTGTCCCGAAGGAGGACTAGGGGTTTTGCTTCCGTAAGGTAGCAAAAACCGCACTTAACTTTCCATTTCCCGCCAAAATAGCAAGCTTTATATACCTTATACGACGTAATGATTCCTTGGTGCTAATTTATGGCAGCTGAGCTTCTATAGGCTCGTTATTTGAAAGCGATTTTCCCGCTCTCGTCGGGAACTCCTTGATGAAAATACGCATTCCTTAGAAGCATCAATCTCTGTCGTATGCACCGTTGTGAGATTGTCTGTTTGACAATTGATTTGAGGAGTGGAAGAATTACATCACACACAAAATTAAAGCCACTTAGTGGATGGCTTGGCTGTGGTAGCGATGAAGGACGTGGCAAGCTGCGATAAGCTTGGGGTAGCCGCAGGTCAGGCATTGAACCCAAGATTTCCTAATCATGCGAGAGCAGGCGTACGCGGGGAACTGAAATATC
>DAHXLY010000026.1 GCA_027365735.1 Microcaldota archaeon | reverse complement strand
GGTTCTGGATCGAGGAGCGGGGAATGTACAAGGATGGAATGTTCACGATCGATGACAAAGGAGAGCTAAGAGAGATTGTAAGGGAGGAAAAGCCCTCGGCAGAGCGGAAGGTTTATGTATGGTCCGGAGACCAGCCGCTGTCGTTCGTCGTCTATTCGGACGCCGCCGCCGCCTACGATGGCAGGCGTTTCAACCTGAGTGCCGGCTACGAGCCTCTTCTTGTTGCTCCGGTGGTGGTCGGAGTGCCGGTCGCACAGGGACCACAGTGATAATCATGGCAACAGCAACATTCCAATTGAAACCCCCAAAGCCATACACGATCAGCCAGGAGGCCCTGGATGCGATACTCGCAGAACCATCGCCCATCGAGCCGAGGAGACCGCAGCCGGGGCCGCAGGCGGCGCAGCAGGCTGACAAAAACGACTTCAGGCAGGTCAAGGGCGCTACCGGAAAGACGTTGTACATCCTTGAAAAAAGGGCAAATCATCCTGATTCAATGAAACTCCTCTCAGAGGCCGGACTGAGGCCGTTGTCATACCAGGAACTCCTTCCTCTCCTGATGGAGGACGAGCAGCTCAGGAACACCCTGAAGGGAAAGCGGTTCTGGATTGCGGGACAGGGCATGAACAAAAATGGTATTTTTACAATTGATGAAAAGGGAGAGCTTGTTCCACTTCTACAAGGATTCTTCAAGAAGAAAACCTCAGTAGAACAGAAGGTTCGTGTATTTAGCGGAAATCAGCCGCTGTCGTTCGGCGTCGATTCGGACTACGGCGCCGCCGACCTCGGGAGGCGTTTCAACCTGCTTGCCGACGTCGTGCCGCAGTTTGTTGCTCCGGTGGTGGTCGGGGTGCCAAAATAACAAAATTCTCTCATGCTTTGGGCATTTTCGCTATGCTTAAATATCAGGAATCTCCCATATTATTATGCCAGAAGCACAGGCTGCAAGGCCGGTAAATGTGAATGTTGGCGGGGTTCCTACTTCAAAGCAGCGACACGAGGAGCACCTCGTGAATGACGGATGTTTCGCCTTCCAGCTCACGGGCGGTGCACACTATGTTTATGCAAACGACTATGTCAATCTCGAGCACGAGGTGGACCTGAATCTTGATGCGACAAAGGGCTGGAGCATCGAAGGAGGATGCAGGTCACGCAGGAAGAGGCTCCAGGTCGTTGGTGCCGAGCTCGATTATTCCTACAACAAACAGCGCACCAGAAAGGACCAGCTTTTCATAAGGCTCCATGTCGCCCAGGACCACAATCCGAGGAACCCAAGGTCCACCAGACTGGAGCGCACGATACCAATGTTCTTCAACGGGCCTTTCACAAGGGAGGACCAGCAGGCGTCAAAAGAGAACAAGGAGACGAACATCGCCCACCTTGCCGTGCTCCTGAAGGTGGCTCTCACTTATGGTGGTGTGTATGTCGATTCGCTGCTCTACAAGGACGTTTTCTACAACAGGAGGTCGGAAACCATCGAAGTTTCGTATGTTATAAAGTTCACCGGCGCGGATATTCTTGTGATCCACGTCCCGCCAGAAGCAACCGAAAAGTTCAAGCAGATGGGAGACGAGCAGAAGAGGATGTTGCTTTCGCTGCTGAGGGCTGAACAGATAAGTGCCGACGAGCAAAAGCGTCAGTCGGTCCCTCATTCGGTCCAGGTTTCCATCGAGGATTCGCTCATGAGGCGCTCCCATGCGTAAAACCGGAAGCGGAGGCACATATAAATTACCTATTGAACTAATCGCTATCCGTGGGTAGTGTGTATCGTTTCATCCAAATAAGGTCTAGTTCCGACAGCGACGTCCCGAGGGATCATTGTGGGGTCGTCGGGGTATCAATGGAGAATGAGGTTGCGCACAGTGTCATAATAAACGGCCTGAAAGCCCTCCAGCACAGGGGTCAGGACTCTGCGGGCATTGCAACCGGCGTGAGGGGAATATCAAAAGAAATGGTAAAGGGCCTCGCATCGAATTTTGCTGATGAAAAAATAAACGAACTGAAGAGCGCGGTTGGCATCGGCCACGTTAGGTATTGCACCGCCGGATCGCCAGGGCTGAAGGATGCCCAGCCGGTCGTGGTTTATACCGGAAAGGGAAGGACGCTGGCGATCGCATTCAATGGGAATGTGGTGAATGCAAGAGCCCTCCGCAAGTCTGTCCATAAGACTGGGCACGAGTTCATAAGCGACGCGGACGGGGAGGTGCTTGCAGCGCTTATCGCCTCCTATATAAAAGACGGCAATGAGATGGAGTATGCGCTCACGAAGATGATGCAGAAAGTTGACGGAGGATACTCGATGGTGGTCCTAACGTCAAACCGGGAGCTCTATGCGGTCAGGGATCCGCACGGCCTGAGGCCGCTCAGCATGGGGAAGTTTTACGGCAGCTGGAAGAACAAGATCCAAAAGTGTGATCTCAAGTGGAAAACGGGAAGGGACGGTGAGCCAGTGCTGGAGGACAGGGACAGCTATCCAGACGGGGACGTCACCGGAGTGATGTTTGCTTCCGAAAGCGTCGCGATAGATGCGAACGGCGCTGCACACTGGAAGCATCTGAACCCGGGGGAAATGATATCGGTTAAAAGGAACCCTGGCGGATTGGAAATCGACTCAAAGATAATTGGTGAGGCAAAGCCGGCCCATTGCCTATTCGAGTTTGTGTACTTTATGCGCGCTGATAGCATTGGTGATGGGGAAAGGCCGATATCTTCGGTCAGGTACGAGCTCGGCAGGCAGCTTGCAATTGAATATGGGAGATGGACTCCCGAAACAAAACCAGACATAATCGTTCCGGTGCCAGACACCGCCAGAACCGCCGCGGAAGGCATTAATGCAGTGACCGGCATACCGATAAGAGAGGGCCTGATGAAGAACAGGTACAGCCCAAGGACTTTCATCATGCCAACTCAGGAGGAGAGAGACAAGAATGTGGACTTGAAGCTGAACCCAATCTCCGCAGTGGTGAAGGGCAAGAATATACTCCTTGTCGATGACAGCATCGTCCGCGGCACGACAATGCACAACATAATCGTCAAACTGAGGAAAGCCGGCGCAAGGAGAGTGGAGATGTGGAGCACCTGCCCGCCGATAGTATCGCCCTGCTTCTACGGAATTGATATGCCAAACCACAAAGAGCTTGTTGCGGCCAACAACTCCGTAGAAGAGATAGGAAGGGCGATAGGCGCGGACATGCTTAGGTACCAAACCGAAAAGGGCCTCGAAACGGCTATCGGGCTGGATGGAAAACTATGCAAAGGGTGCATCAGCGGCACATACCCGACCCAACAAGCCCAGAGGATTGCGGTTGACATAAGGCTGAGGGGCGGCAGCGGCGCAAGGCGATACACTGAACGAGCAAATGGAAAGAAGGCGGTTCCGGTACCTGCATAATCATCTGCCGATGAAAGACCTTACAACAAGCACCGCCGTGCTCAATTCCTTGAACCTCCTGTAGGAGTACCTGACCCATTCCTCTCCGAACGGCACATACACCGACACCTTCAGGCCTTTCTGCCTTAGCTCAAGCGCAAGTTTCGTCCTGATGCCCTTTAGCATGGCATATGTGACATCTCTCCTGTATTTTTTGTTTAGCCTGCGGGCCCTTTCTATTATGTCAGAGTCGTGCGTCGCTATCGTAAAGCGCCAGAAGTTTTTGAACGTGTACTCCATTAGCTCATAATAATTATCGGTTGTCTCCTTTCTTGTCTGGAATGCTACCTCCCGGCTGTTGCTGTAAGCGCCTTTCACCAGTCTGATGGTTGCACCCTTAGGAAGCGATTCAAGGTCATTCATGCTCCTCCTCAAATATGACTGGATGCACACGCCCGTATTGCCACTCTTTATGAATCTCCTGTAGATCCCCAAACTATCCGATACAAATTTTTCTTCTTCCATATCAATCCAGATAAACACCCCGTTTTTTTTTGCGAACGCCACTATCTTGGCGTAGTTGCGCTCGGCAAGGCCCTTGTCAATAATCAATCCGAGCTCCGTCAACTTTACTGCGATGTCGGCGCCCACCTTCGCTCTTTTTATCAGGTTGATGAGGTTCATGTATCTGGACACCGCCCTATCAACATAGTCCAATCTGCCGTACTCTTCTCCAAGACAGTTGATTATCCCGCGGATGCCCTGCTTGTTCAGCTTCCTTGTCGCATCGATCGCGTCGTCGATGGTAGCCCCCGCTATCCATTTGCCTGCGACTATCTTCTCCAAAATGGCATTGACACCCACTAAATCGCCTAGAGGACCTTGAGTTTCTCCAGGTCCTTGACAAGCTGCTTATACCCCCTGAACCAGACCGCATGAATCCCTTCTTTCTCCGCGCCGATAACATTCTCTATCTGGTTGTCGATGAACACCGTCTCTCCCGGCTTGGCCTTGAGCTTCTTCAGCGTGTACTGGTAGATGTGCGGGCTCGGCTTTCTCATCCTGATGAAGCATGAAGCGTAGACCTTTGTCTTCTTGTGCAGCAGCGGGAATATCATCCTCTCCATCTCCGCGAACCTGCTCTGGCTGACGTTGGACAACAGCACGACATTATAGGTTTCTGCAAGCTTGTTCAGCAGGCCGATGACATCGCGCTTCGGCTTGGCGATCGCTCTCCATCCTTGGACCCAGTGCATATTGAGCTTTCCATGGTTGAAGTGCTTGCCCATCATCCTCTCGAGCTCCGGCACGGTGAGGGTTCCATATTCCATCAGCACAATAAGGGGAAACATGAACTCCTCGAGCTCGAGCTGTGAGACCTTCGGCAGCTCCTTTTTCCGGAGGTAAGCGAGATACTGCGATTCCGTGAAGTCGATCAGCACCCCGCCTATGTCAAAGATTACCGTCTTTATCATGGTGGCTGATGGGGAGTAAAAGTATTAAAATCAGTTCTCTATGTTGTAGCTGTATCCGCCTTCCTCTTGGTTGATGTCCATCGGCTGCAGTTCGCCTGTCCCTTTCCAGAAGTCCACGAGCCTCTTACGGTCATCCTCCGTCCTGCAAAGCGCGGCAATCGCATCCTTCCCACCAGCGCCCGGAAGCTTTGCAACAAGAGCCCCGTTGTCCATGCTGACGTCTATAAGCTCACCGAAGTGGTCCGCCTCTATCTCTACGCCCGCGAGCGTGCCGAGCTCCTTCGTCGCCAGCCTTCCCGTATTGAAGGCCTCTCTGAACCTGGCAATGTTCGCGTCGGTCGCATTGCCCTCGGCATCATCCTGCATCTTCTTCAGGGCTCCGATTGCCTTGAGGGTGCTGGAATTTATCACGCTCGTAATTTCGGCGTACTTCTGCGGTTTGTTCACCTTCATCTCCCTGACTCTCTTCACGAATTCTGTGGTGGATGTGCTGCCGCCTAATATGTTCGCAAAGCACAGGCTGAACCCGCGCGGGATTTCTACCTTGCGGATCTCATAGTCCCATTTCCTTTTTACCAAGGCGGCTACGTCTTCAGGGGTGTAATCCTTCGGGAAGGATTCAAGTATCTCTGGCGAGTATCTCGAGTAGAGGACGCTTCCATAGACCGCCGCCGCGATGTCGAACCCGCTCCCTACCTTTCCCGTGGCTATGCTGTGCGCCGCTTGCGATAGTTTGTGCAGCACATCATCCTTTTTTACGCTCATCCCTAGGCAGGTCAGCACCCCGCCGATCGCCGCGACTGTTATTGCGGCGCTGCTCCCGAGGCCGCTTTTGTTAATGGCTCGGCTTCCCTTCGGCGCGTAGGAGAAGGCGGGGTCGCAGGCAGTTGTGATGTTGAAGCCGTTCACCTCTGCCCCAAGGCTGACCGCATACATCATCGCCAGTTCCAGCGCCGTTTTTAGCATCACCAGCTCCTTCGGGCAACGGTCTATCTCGATCCTTCCCGTCTTCTTGTCCACCTTGCCCTCTGCGTGTCCGAACTGCTTTGAATCAAGGACAACGGTGTAATCCTCCCTTTGTGTTATGTATGCATGGGCGTTTGCGTCCACCGTTATAACAAATCCAAGGTTTGGCTTTTCGAGCACCGCGTACCCACCCATCAACAGCACCTTTCCCGGCGCCTTTGCGTGCACTGTAGCCCCATTTTTTAAAATCATCGATCTCACTTGTAAGCCATCGGCTTCATCTCCGCCGAGTCGATCAGCGAGTATTCGGATCCCACCACCCGCGGCCCAGAGCCCTGCTCTGCAACTACCGTTTTTGTTATGCCGCCTAAACTGGATAGCATCTTAAGTACTCTGTCCTTGTGCCTTTCAAGTGTTATTATCTGAGCGTTTGGCCCGGCGTCGAACGTATAAGCGCAGATTTTCCTACCCTCTGATTCGTTCAGCTCGTTCACCGCGCCTATCACCGCCCTGGAGACGTCATTCAGGTATATTATCGGTGGATAAGTATCCATCATGACCGCGTGGAGCGAGTTGCTTTCCCTCATCGTTATGTCGGCCAGCGTATCGAAGTCCCTCTCCTCTATTGCCTCGGCGAGCCTGTCGGTCATCTGTTCTGCGATCTGCGGGCGGTTCCTGTAGAGCATACTTGTCTCAACAGTCTGCTTCATTCCCGACCTTGACGAGACCTTCTTTTTCGATTCGGCGATTATCGCGACTATGTCGATCACCTCCGGCCAGTGCTTCTCGTCGGCTATCTGCTCCGCATAGGAGTCCAAGCCATCCGGCATTTCGCCCTTTCTCCACTTCACGAACCCTCCAAGCAGGCTCCTGCACGAGCTTCCGCTGCCCTGCCTGGCGATTATCGACATCTCCTTTGTGGTTATGCTGAGGTCCAGCGCCTTCGTGGCGGCATAGACCAATGTCGCGATCCCCGCCGCGCTTGAGGCGAACCCCGCAGCGGTCGGGAAGTTGTTGTGCGAAGCGACGAACGCCCTTGCCTTCGTGCCAGCGACCTTCCTAAGCTCGTCGATTATCACGAACCTCTCGAGAACGTCCTTGTCATTGAAGTCCTGCTTGACGCCGTTCAGGTAAAACATGTCGGAGCCAATCCTGTCGGAGAAGAGCACGCTCGTCCTCGTATGCATCCCCTCATCGAGCGTCATGCTCAGGGACGAGTTGGTGGGAAGTATAAGCTTCTCGTTGCGCTTTCCCCAGTATTTAGTGAGCGCGATATTTGAGCTGCCTACGGCCGTTGTTACCTCTTCGAGCACCATGAGTATCATTTCGTTGCAGATACCACACGCATCATCCTTTTATTCGTTGCCCCTTGACCGCCTTTAAACGTATTGCGGCATCATCCGACCATATCCTTCGCTCCCGTCGGCGATATCCGCGCCAGCACCGACTCAAAACCGTTGTGCTCGAGTTCCTTACGCAGCTCTGTATAATCGTCCGCGATCGCTATCGCTAGGCCTCCGCCTCCCCCTCCGCTGAGCTTTGCTCCGTACGCGCCATGCCTGCGCGCTAATTCCACCGCCACATCGAGCCCGCTGCTGGAGACTCCCATCTCCGAAAGGATTGCATGGTCCTCGTACATGCACCTTCCTATCATACCAAGGTCGTTCGCCTTCAGCGCATCAAGCCCCGTCGCCGACAGCCTGTCTATCCTATTAAAGAGCACGTCCGCCCTACCTCTTTCCGTCTTGTAAAGATTTGACACTATGCCTACCATCTCCGCGGTGCTGCGCTTCGGGCCGGTATCTATCATGAGAATATCGATGTTGGCCGCCGATTCCTCCCTCCGTGCGCCGCGCTCTCCGTTGAAGCTCACTATCCCTCCATAGTAGGACGTGCTAATGTCTATCTTGCCTGCACCCTCATTTTTGTGGACTATCTTTTCACCTGCCCTTGCTGCCTCGATGAGCTCAGCGTCATCCGGGCTAGAATTGGATATTTTTGCCATCGCGACAGCGAACGTTGTCAGGCATGCTGCGCTGCTCGCATTGCCCTTCTGGATTGGTATCTCCGATCTGATGACTGCTGTGCCGCAAGGATCAATGCTGTGCTCTCCCAACAATTGTGCAGCCACCGTGAAATATGGGAGCAGCTCCAGCTCCACATTGCCGCTAGAATTTATAAACTCATTAATGTCGGTTCTGGATTTGTAGCTCCTGTGCAGCGCGGCCAGTTCATCTCTAGTCATGGAACCCTTGATCCCTATGTCGGGAAGGTCCACTACAAGCCCCGTGCTGTTTCTTTCAACCTCTGCAGTCGCGTAGAGGGATATCGCCGCCGCGATTGACAGCTTGCCGTAGACGACCGCATGCTCTCCCAGCAGTTTTACCACTCCTGGCGCCCTGACTTTCATCGCATCTCTGCGGTACTAAAGAACGAAACCTGTTTTTATTCGTTGCAAATCCATCGCTGAAAGACGGAGTCACCCGCCACCGCCCTTCCCCCACCGGTCGCCGTCGACATCAGTCCCAATCCAAAGATGCCCGCACCCCAGAGGATTCCCGCCGCCATGGCGCTAGCCTTTATGTCGCACTTCATCGATTTGGTTGCCATTCAAACACCAAAAAGGTATGTAAGCTAAGGCTTATAAGAATAGAATGCGGGCTCACTTATCCAACTGGAAAATCTTCCTTACCTCCTCTATCGCCTCCTTGGGCGTTTCGACAATATGTACGTTTTCCCCAATTTTCTTAAGTATAATCTCTTCCTTTGCCTGGTCTTGAAAGATGACTCTAATGTTGCGTTTATCGGTCATAGCTCCAATCCTCCCTTTATCCACTTTTCCAATTCTTCCCTCGGTGCATAGACCCACAACACTCCCTTGCTGGTCATAATTATCTTCCCGCTAGCCTGAAGATAGTCAAGAATTTGCATTAGAGTGGAGTGCATTACCTTCTTTGGCAACCTTCGCTTCAGATCTGCTACTTTTATTACCTCCTTTGCGTCCTTCAAAGTCTTTTCCACCATCAGCACCGTCGCCAAGCGGGGCGAGTGCATAACCTCGAGCTGTTTTGCGCTATTTTTCATGATATAATTTATATCATTCAGATATATAAATATATCTATTAAGTATATAAAAGCTCTTCTAGAAGAGCCATAAAAGTTTGTGGTCACTTGCTAAGTTTTGAGACAAAACTCGCATTGAACTTTATCCCAAGCAACTTCGCCGCCTTCTTTTGCTGCACCCAACTAAATCTTTTATGTTCGTCGGTCAATCTAAACGAGTTGCCTTTTAATTTGCATACGAAGGTGACCAAGACAAGTGGTATATTTTTCCCGTGTTGTATTTTGAAATTTGAGACGGATGCATCAAATAGTTCACCAATGCTGAGCGCGCTTTTGGGCACTCCTAGTTCTTCAGACACCTCTCTCGCAAGAGTTTTTCGCATATCAGTCTCTCCAATTCTTATTTTCTCACCAGGAAGATCCCAAAATGGCGTTTTCCTCATCGTGGATCTCAATTCGGCAGGCCTGATTTAAGGACAAGAATCTCATTTTCCCTATTCCCGATTAATGCCTTGATTCCTACAAAGAACCGTGCATCAGTTTCCATATAATCACAAGTTTGGGGTTGCCGGGATTTGAACCCGGATTCGCAGCTTACTTCATATAGATGTCATCATTCCAGATCCTCATCATCGCCCGGAGGCTCAATCAACATAATACATCTGGAGGCTGCTGTGCTGCCAGGTTGCACCACGACCCCAACCAAAGGGATTTGAGAGCGGACAATATTAATAGCTTTGTCTCAGCCGACTGCTGCGACGCCCAGCCACAGGTAAAGCATGCTGCTCGCGATCGCAATTATTCCAAGCGCCGCAGTCAGATAGACGATGCTTGACTTCTTCGCGACCTTCAGCAGGAAGTCGATTAGGAACAGGCTTGTTATTGTCGCGGCGGCAATCGCCACGAGAAGTCCCGGTATTCCGATCGCTGCCAATGCGGGAGCGATATTCGACTTAGATGCAATCAGCGTCAGGCTGAACGCCGCGATGGACGCGAATATCCCGACCAGGAAGCTGAGCCTGAACGCTTCGTCGGCCTCGATCTTCATCAGCAGCATGGTGCTCGTTGTTATCCCAGACCTGCTTACTCCGGGGAGTGCGGCTATGCCCTGCGCTATCCCGATTATTATGTAATCCCTCAGCGAAAGGTTGCTGAACTTCCTGACGTTCTCCCCCATCTTCTGCTTCATCCGTGCGTGTCTTATCAAAAGCGCGTCACCGATCAGCACCAGTCCGATTATCAGCATCGGCAGCCAGACCGGTATGCCCTTCACATTGTCGGCGAAAAGGTAGAGGGGCGCGCCGATTATGCCGGTGCATACGGTCGCGACGAAAACGTACTTGAACAGCTCGACGTTATGGCTATCCCTGTTTCCGAGCACCACGCCTATCAGGGCGAGGAGATCTTTCCTGAAATATATTATCGCGGCAAGAGTGCTGCCAATTTCCATGAACAGTCCGAACGAGTACGCCTGCTGGAAGGAAAGGTTCAGCAAATACGTGGCCGTCACCAGCACCTGTGTCTTGCTGCTTATCGGCAGCCACTCCGATATGCCCTGCACGAGGCCGATTATAATCGAGTTGATTATCTGTGCGGCGGTAATCTGTAGCGCTATCACTAAAACCACTTGCAAGTATGTTGCTTAACGCGTATTAAAATACTTTTCCTTCGAATATCCCTGCAGTTCGGGTGATACTTTGGATCAGGAACAGCATCAGCAGCGTCAGCAGCATCAGCATCAGCATCAAAACCAAAAAGGGTTGTCGAAGGATGCGAAGCTTATAATCGGCGGAGTGGTGGTCCTGGTCGTCATTGCGCTTCTGGGCTATAACTATCTCGGCAGTAACCCCCTCGCGAACTACACGAGTCTCGATTATCAGGCTGTTCCAGCGGCACAGCTCCACGCGCTATACAACATAGCCAACAACGTCTCGCTCGCCAACAGGGTTGGACAGGGAGCGGTCGGCTCATTCCCGAAGAGGGTTAACGGCACAGCCATGACGTTCCAGGGGAAGCCGGGGTTGTTGTTTATAGGCGCTGACTACTGTCCGTTCTGCGCGGCCACAAGATGGGGTCTCGTACTTGCGATGATGAGGTTCGGTAACTTCACGCAGCTCCATTACACATCATCGTTTTCTGGCGACGTCTTCCCCAACACTGCAACGTTCACGTTCTACAACTCGACCTACATGAGCGGTGTGCTTGGCTTTGCCCACGTGGAGCTGACGAACAACACCAAGTCTCCCCTCCAACAGCCGAACGCCTCGCAGAACGCGACGTTCTACGCATACAGCACCTCGGGCAGTATACCATTCATCGACTTCGGTAACAGGTCGATCCAGAGCGGCTCGATAATGTCCCCCGGCGTTCTGGCGAACAAGAACTGGAACCAGATAATCGCTCAGCTGAACAACACCAACAGCACCATATCCCAATCCGTAATCGGGTCTGCGGACGTTTTCACCGTCCAGATATGCAGGGCTGACGGAAACATGCCAGCGAGCGTCTGCAGCGCTCCATATGTGCAAAGGATAATCTCCAACGGGGGCTGATAAATCAAAAGAAAAAGGATAAGGAAAAGAAAGCCGATTACATCGGCTCTTCCATGTCGAAGTCCTCCTCCGCGGCTGGCTTTGCGGCACTGCCGTCCGCCTTGGAGACGACCTTTATCTTGCCGAACTTGCCCGTGCTGAGCTGCGGGTTGCCCCTGAACTCGTTGACGTAGCCGTTCGAGATCTCAATCGTGTCTCCCTGGTCGACCGTGTCGATGTCCTTGCCCCATAGGGACATAGGTATCTGTCCGCTGTCGTCCTTCAGGATTATGTTCGCAACCTTGAGCCTCTTTCCGAATTTCGTTACGACGTCCCTGGCCTCGTCCTTCTGCGAGACCGTTCCACTGACCGTCACATTGCTCGCGCCGGCCTTCAGTTCGCTTATTTTCATGTTTACACCTGTTGTTTTCACGTTTCCTTCCATCTGCTAAGAAACAGACCTGATGGAAATGTACATCTATTATGAATACAAAGCTATTTTAAGGTTTGTCGGGTTCCGCAACTCCAAGTCACCCTCGCATGCCACCTAATTTTTATAAGGGTAAGACAAAGCTATAGCATGGCGGACGAACAGCAGCACCAACACCATGAACATCATGAGCACCATGGCCACAGCCACCAGCACGGGGAGCAGGGAGCGGTGGCGTCGCCTGGCATGCATCCATCATTCATGAGGGTGATCCAGCAGAAGCAGCGCATCAAGCAGAAGCTGTCTGCGATAAAGCACAAGATCGGGGTATACAGCGCGAAGGGCGGGGTCGGGAAGACGACCGTCGCGATAAACCTCGCGTACACCCTCGCAAGAAACGGGCTGAAGGTCGGGCTGCTCGACGCGGACATCGACTGTCCCAACGTGACGATGTTCCTCGGAATGGAGGACGCCAAGATGGAACCCGTCCTCCCTCTAAAGCCGCTGGAAAAGGACGGGATAAAGATTGCGAGCACCGCGATGCTGGTCGACGAGGCGAAGAGGCCGATAATCTGGAGGGGGCCGATCGTCACTAAGATGTTGGGCGACTTCTTCGAGAACACAGACTGGGGCGAGCTTGATTACCTCATCGTTGACCTTAGTCCCGGAACTTCGGACGGGCCGCTTACTATAATACAGGTGCTTGACCTCGATGGGTTTGTGATCGTCACCAACCCGCAGAGGATCGCCGGGATAAACTCGATCAGATCAGGATTGATGGCGAAACGTATGAACGTTCCTGTTCTGGGCGTGGTGGAAAATATGTCCTCGGGCAAGCCGAGCGAAAAGACGATGGAAGTTGTGAAGGCGCTCGACACGGAGCTGTTCGGTGTCGTTCCGATGAACAAGGAGTTCGCGGATCTTAGCGACAAGGGGAAAGTCCATGTCGTCGAAAATTCCGAGATATCGAGGGCCTTTGACGAAATAGCGAAGAAGATAACCTCTTAGTCGCCCGTGTTGTTGGTATGGAACCCGCCGAACTCGCGCATTATCGCATCGTGCACCCCAAGCACCTCCTCCACGCTCCTCTCTTCATCGCCCTTTTTCTCCACTACCTTATTTTCATCATTTGGGATCACGTCGGCGGTGGACTCCTCGTTCCTGATCGGCGCGAAGATCTCATGGCTGCTTATCCACCTGTGCAGCCTGGCGTTCAGGTTGCGCTCGTGGACTGTCTCATCTACGACACTAAGCAGGTACTCTATGCTCGGGGTTCCGGTCGTGCTGGAAAAGAGGTTGGAGAGCGTTTTGATATACCTCCTCATGTCTGCCTCGGTCGCGCTCGCCGCCCCAGAATTCTCCGAGAATTTAGCATGCCTCTTCGCCTGCTCCGATAATGACAGCTTCATGATTTTTTCCACAGAGCCGAATACCTCGCTGTTGCTCAGGCACAGCCTTATCAACCTAAGTGTCTGGTTCTTGATCAGGTCGCTTGCGGTGATGCCGTTTTCGAACATCTCATCGAGCGTCATGTCGAACCTCGCGCACACATCATCTTCGATTTTTGCCCCATAGAAAAAAAGGTCATTAATAATCCTATCCAGGACATTCAGGAGGTTCTTCCCGAGCATCGTGAGCTCTCCCTTTTCGTCGTGCACCGATTCGGAAGCGAGTCCCGTGGAACGGAGCGCTGCGTTTCTCTCTGCAACCTTCCAGCCGTCCAATCCTGGCGTTTGCATCGATATCTTGAGGTCTGCGTAGCATCCCGCATACACCTTTTTTGCGGCCTCCAGGAAAATGTCAACCGCTGCCGTCGGGCTTATCTTGTTCCCGACTATCGCGTCCACCGCGCTGGGGATGAGGAAGCGGTGTATGTCAACGCTGAACCCATTCACATCGTCCACGTAGCTGCCCTTGAGGATGGACTCCACCCTGAACTTTATCATGTCCAGCTCGGCGGACTCCTTTGTATCGGGTGCTTTTGCCCTTCCGATAAAACTTTTGATCCAGACCATAGGAAAGGTGAGCGTTTTTCAGATATTTCTATGTTTCGGTCGCCCCGCCGCAAGCAATTAATATCAGGAGCGCAAAAGCCTCTCTGCATGTGATTTGGATGTACAAGAATGTCGTATTTGATGTAGGAGGCGTCATCCTTAGGATAAACGGGCATGGTAGCCACGTCGCCGGAGAACTTTCCCAGATACTCAGGATCCCCATGGATACCTCCCTGCGCTTCTATGAGCAGGACAGACCCGATCTAATCATGGGCAAAAAGGCACCGATCGAATTTCTGGACAAAATGATCAGGGAGCTAAATCTGCCGGTGGACCCAAACAAGGCCCTTGCAGACTGGATGGACCTGCATTCGATCAAGGAGGAAAATCTTGACTGGGACCTGCTTGCTCTCGTCGCGCTTTTACGGAAAACTTACAAGACGTACATATTGTCCGACACCCTACCGCTTGATGTCTACAGGAGGCCGACCGCGGTCCGCATGGACTCATATTTCGACGGGATATTCAGGTCTCATGAACAGCATCTGAAGAAACCAAACGAGGACGCGTACCTGAACCTTCTAAGGCAGACTGGCGCTCTGCCGGCAGAGTGCGTTTTCGTAGACGATCATGCCCCGAATGTTGCCGCAGCGGAGAAGGTGGGAATGAAGGCGCTTCTTTTCGTCGGCACCGAGCAGCTAAAGGCCCAGTTTGCAGAGCTGGGACTCCTAAGGCGTTAGCCTTACGCCCTTGGCGGCCGCCTTCGGGACAAGACTTAAATACCTTAATAATCAATGTGTAGTGTAGGTTTTACAGTCAGATTTTTGTAAGCATATTCCGCAGCAAGGCATATGCTCTCGGCAAATTTCCCTTTAAGTTGATGCTCAATAACAGGTGAAACAATGGCAGAAAATCAGATAGGAGGCGGACAGCAGGCACTTTATCTCCCTGAGGGAGCGGCAAGGATACTCGGAAGAGATGCGACAAGGATTAACATAGCGGTCGCCAATGCGGTGGCTGGCGCGATAAAATCGACGCTCGGCCCGAAGGGCATGGACAAGATGCTCGTAAGCGAGATGGGCGACATTGTGATAACGAACGACGGAGCGACGATTCTCCAGGAGATGAACGTCGAGCACCCGGTCGCAAAGATTATGGTCGACATAGCCAAGACCCAGGACAAGGAGGTCGGCGACGGCACCACCAGCGTGGTAATCATGGCGGGCGAGCTGCTGAAGGGAGCGGGAGACCTGATAGAACAGGGAATCCACCCGACAACGATAATCAGGGGATACAAGATGGCCGCGGAGCGCGCCGGAGAGGTTCTAAGGGACAGGGCCCACACGGTGAACATCAGCGACGAGGAGACGCTTCAGAAGATCGCGATGGTCTCGCTCGGCTCCAAGAACGTCGGGGACGAGAACGCGAAGGCGCACCTCTCAAAGCTGGTCATCAGGGCGATCAAGCAGGTGATGGAGAAGAACGCAGCAGGAAAGGTCGTGATAGACCACGACTTCATAAAGGTCGAGAAGAAGTTGGGCAAGTCTGTCTCTGACACCGAATTCATAGAAGGGGTTCTGATTGACAAGGAAATAGCTCACCCTGGCATGCCGAAGTCGGTGAAGAACGCCAAGATCGCGCTGCTCGACGTTGCCATGGAGATCGAGAAGACTGAGACGGATGCGAAGATTGAGATAACGAGCCCGGAGCAGATGCAGGCATTCCTCCAGCAGGAAGAGAAGATGCTCAAGGACATGGTCGACAAGGTTAAGAAGAGCAAAGCCGACGTACTGGTCACCCAAAAGGGAATCGACGACGTCGCGCAGCACTTCCTCGCTAAGGCGGGCATAATCGCTATCAGGCGCGTGAAGAAGTCGGATATGGAAAAGCTCTCCCGCGCGACGGGCGCGAAGATAGTCACGAGCCTCGACGATCTGAACGAAAAGGACCTGGGCAACGCCGGCTTGGTCGAGGAGAGGAAGGTGGCGGGCGAGCAGATGGTGTTCGTCGAGAAGTGCAAGAACCCAAAATCCGTATCAATCCTGGTGCGGGGCGGCAACCAGCAGGCAATCGACGAGACAGACAGGTCCCTGAACGACGTGATCGGAGCGCTGTCGAGCGCCGTTGAGACGGGACTGTACGTGCTCGGAGGCGGCGCCATAGAAGTTGATGTGGCGAACGGGCTGAGGTCCTACTCCGCAGACGTGGGCGGAAGGGAACAGCTAGCGATCCAGAAGTTTGCGGACGCGGTCGAGGTCATCCCGAAGACTCTCGCCGAGAGCGCCGGAATGGATTCGATCGATGCGCTGGTGCAGTTGAGGAGCAAGCACAAAAACAAGGAGGGCAGCAACTACGGCGTGGACATTTTCAAGAATACCGTCGGCGACATGCACAAGCAGGGTGTATTCGAGCCGCTGCGCGTAAAGCAGCAGGCAATCTCCAGTGCAGCAGAGGCAGCCGAAATAATCCTCAGAATCGATGACATGATCAGCGCAAGGAGCAGGCCTGGTGGAGGCGGAATGCCTCCTGGCGGAATGCCGGGCGGCCACAGCCACGAGATGGAGTGATCGCGTGCCATCATCTACGAGGATTTTGTCACAATCCGACCGCCTTCTGGAAGGCGAGGCCAAGATAATGAGGTTTCTGTCCGATAAGGGGGCGGTGAAGGCCAACGATGTAATGAGGGATGGAGTCGAACATCTTATGGGCCTCCGCCGGCGCGGTTTCGTTTTCAAGGACAGCCGCGGATCCTACCGCCTCACCAATAGGGGCCTGGAAGCGGCTGCGATAATGTGGAGGCGTAGTTGATAAACTTCAGCCACCAGGGTAATTTCTGCATAAATCCTACGATGGAATCGAAAACCCGCTGCGGTGCTGCTGGAAAAGGTATAAATAAATGTAATGTTTGTAGTTTTTGACCAGTAGGTGTTATCATGGCCGAGAAAGAGCAAAGCATAAGGACGATAGTCATGAGTCCAGGCACGGACCTCGAAGTGATTAGGGAACGACGTGAGAGCGGCACGATCAGGGTCTGCACCCTGCGCACGAGGGAAAAGTCTAATCTCTCGAGGGTGATTGACGAAGCGCTTGAGCACAAAGAGGCGGGTGTTCCAATAGAAATAGTCCGCAAGATGCCTTACGTGAAGGAGAGCGACCCTCGTTACAATCCGAAGACCGGCGACTTCGAGATAAAGATTATCGGCGCTTCCAACCAGGAGCTGCTGGAGAGGATATCATACGAAACGAGGTGCGTCCCATCTGACGCAGCATCATTCCTCCGTGTGTAATCTACTTTTATTCTATTTTATTTGCCACAGCCCTTCAGGAACGCGTGGTCTGAGGCATCGGTAGCGGCATTGTTGACGCTGGCGTTCGCGTCCGGTGAGCTCCTGTTTTTCTGGTCGAACTCCACGACCCTCCTGTGAAGACGCTCGAGGTCCTCCTGAGCCGCAAGGTCGAATATCGGTTCGACAAGCTCGGCTATGTGTTGCTCCACCTCCATGTCAGATCTTATTTTGCCCTTGAGCACGGATTTCTCCTGCTCAGTTGCCTTGGCCTCCTGTCTCGCTGCTGCCTTCATGATGCTGGAATGCGACATCAGGTGTGACCTTTCAAACACCTGCAACCTCTCTACGTTTCCCTCGACTATCGAGCTGGCGTACTCCTGCGACAGCTTCCTCACTAGGTCTCCCAGCGTGTGTCCCGTCTTCTCCTCTACCGTTAGCCTGCTCATGCGGTCACCTTTACCACTAGACCCTCGTTTATACTGATATTTATTCTTTTCTAGTGCTATCTGTAGTGTATCCTATGGGTAAGATAGTATTCGTGATTGGGTCACCGGGTGCGGGAAAATCTTCCATCATTTCCGCTGTCAAAAAGAAGTACAGCGTCGTTACCGTCGGGGATTTCATGGAGAAGGCGGGCAGGGCGAAGAGGCTGATCAAGCACCGTGACGAAATCAGATACCTGACCCCAAATCAGCAGAAGGTGCTCCAGGCAGACGCATTCCGTCAGATTGGCAAGCTGCCAGGCGAGGTGGTGCTGGACACCCACGCGACGGTCGAGCAGCACGGCAGATTCTACCCCGGCATGGCCGATCAGATGCTCAGGTACATGAAAAACATAGTCGGGGTGGTATATGTCGATGCACCCGTGGCCGATATCCTCAAGAGGAGGAAAGTGGACAAATCAAGGAAGCGCGAGATCGAGCCGGAGTGGCTGGTCGAGCGTCAGAGGGACATGAATTTTGCGATAGCATCGTACTATTCGACACATATAAATATTCCCTTATATCTAATAGTGAACAAGGACGGCGCGCTGAAGCAGGCGCAGAAACAATTCATAAAAAGCCTAAAAGACGCATTCGGTGAATGATCCATGTTCCAGTTATTTTCTATCGCAGCGGTTATAGTCTATCCTCCAATGGCCCTCAACATAGCGGTGGCAGTGGTGCTGCTGGCAATCGGCTACGCCACGCTCTCTTTCAAGGTGCAGAGGATTGTAATCGACCGGGCGAAGATGAAGGAAAACCAGCAGAAGATGCAGCACCACTTCAAGAAGATAAAGGAACTGACCGATGCGAACCAGGACGCCACCGAGCACCAGAATGCCTATATGGCGATAGTCAAGGAGAGCACGCAAAACCAGTTCAAGCTAATGGCGGTTATGCTTCCGATGTTTTTCGCAGTTTATTACGTCGCCCTTCCGGCACTGTTCTGGAAGGTCAGCACCCAGTTCTTCATGCTTTTGGTCCCCCTTGGATATGCCGGCCTGTTCATAGTCGCGGTGATGATATCCGGTTTCGTCCTGCTCGGCGTGGAGAAGTTCTTCGCCTCGATGATGACAAAGAAGCTCCAGGAGATGCAGAACCCCGACGCGCAGAGCAACCCTGAAGTAATCAATAAATAGGTTTCCGTACTGATATATCGTGCTAATTGTCGTGGGAATCCACGCATTATATTCTGGTGACAGAATGCCAAAACCGATGCATAGATCAAGCAGCTTCAAGCGATTCAACCGAGTCACGAAGACCGGCAGGAATGTGATCCACTACCGACGCGCAGCCCCGAGCATGCCGCACTGCGCAATCTGCAGGAACGAGCTGAACGGGATAAGCAGCTCCGGCGGGAAGTCGAGGAGGACCAACAACCGCCTGTTCGGAGGGGTGCTCTGTGCGAACTGCACCGCCGAAGTGGTGAAGCTGGGCAGCAGGGTCGAGCATGGTGACATGAAGCTGAGCGACATAGGCATAAAGCAAAGGCAATATGTCCTGCAGCTGGTTGCCCACTGATCGGCATGAAGGCGATAGTCATCGCGGGTCCGGTCGGAGCAGGTAAATCCACGGTCGCGGAGATCGTCGCCAAGGACCTTGGCATAAAGTTTGTTGATGGCGGAGACGCACTCAGGGAATTGGGTGTGGCAAAGGGTTACAACCTTCAAGGAAAGAACTGGAAAGAAACCCCCGCGGGGCTGGAGTTCATAAACCGCCGAAGGACAAACCCGGACTTCGACAGGGAGCTCGATGCATTCATGATAAAGAAGGCAGAGGAGGGCGATGTCGTCATGACAAGCCGCACAATGCCATGGCTCGCGAAGGGCACGATAAACGTCTGGCTCAAGGCAAGCATGCAGAAAAGAGTCGAGCGCCTCTCGATGAGGGATAAGATTAGCAAGGAGGAATCGGAGGCGGCAATGAGGAGGAGAGATGAAATGGAATTTGAGATTTATAAAAAGATGTACGGATTCGAGTATGGGAAGGACATGAAGCCCTTCCAGATAATAGTCGACACAGACAAACTGACAAAGCAGCAGGCCGCTGACGAAGTGCTTGTGGAAATAAGAAAAATACTGCGCTGAAAAAGTGATACAATGGCTTTACTAGAAGTTGGAAGGATCTGCATAAAGAAATTTGGAAGGGATGCGGGCAGCAGGGCTGTGATAACCGCAGTGGAGAAGGACGGAATGGTCCGGATCATGTCGGCGATGAGGCCGAAGGAGAGGAAGTGCAATCCCGCACACCTTGAGTTCCTGAGCGAGATGGTCGATGTCAAGAACAAGGAGCTGGTTCACAAGGCTCTCGGAATAAAGGAGAAGGCCCCTCACGCTGCTGCGGCCCCGGCAAAGAAGCCGATGGCGAAGGCTCAGGCGCAAGCTCAGGCGAAAGCCTAGTTGGGTGAGATCATGGAAAGAGCAGAACTCGAGAAGCTAACGAGGGATTACCAGATCCTACAGGAACAGCTGCATGCACTGGGCGTACAGAAGGAGCAGTTCGGCCTGCAGAAGGAGGAGCACAAGGAGGCGCTTGTGGAGTTGGAAAAGGCAACGGGCAAGATATTCCTTAGCGTGGGAGGGGCGATAGTTGAAATGCCGAAGGCCGAGGCGGTCAAGAAGCTGAAGGAAAGGCAGGAGACCGTCGAAATGAGGCTTTCGCTCGTCACGAAGCAGCACGATGAGTTCGCCAAGAAGGAGAAGTCCCTCCGTGAGGAGATAACCGCGGCGTTGAAGCAGCAGAAAGCCTGATGGGAGAATGGAGAAGATAGATTTCGAGGCCCTGACATCGATATTGAAGGAAAATAAGGACAAGTCGATTGTCCTGACCTTTCACTCGAGGGGAGACACCGACTCGGTGTCGTCCGCGATAGCCCTGTCTACCTATTTTCCAAACTCGAAGGTCCTTACTCCGGACATGATAACTTCCAACTCATCCAGGATAATAAAGAAGCTGGGCTTTGAGGAGACGATACCAAACCAGTTCGACAACACGGCAGACATGGTGGTTATGCTCGACGTCAACAACTTCGAGGACTGCGGGCCGTTCGCAAGGAAGCTGGAGCAGTTCACAGGAAAGATAGTGATAATCGACCACCATCTCCTCAAGGAAACCGGCAAGGACAACACCTACGTCTTCAATGAAGAGTCCTACAACTCCGCAGCGAGTATAACTTACAAGCTCCTCAAGTCGCTCGGCGCGAACGTCGAAAAGAAGATCGCGAAGCTCCTCCTCACAGGAATCGTATCGGACTCCGCGGAGCTGAAGAACGTCACGGCCGACACATTCACGCAGATCGGAGAGCTACTGAAAATCGCAGACACGGACTATCAGGTGCTGCTCGACGAGATGATCCACATATCCGACCCGGGATCGAGAGCGAAGACTATGGACGACGTCAGGAACGCTTCAACGACAATAGAGGGGGAGATGCTGCTTGTGGTCGGCGAGGCCCATGCCCACGCGAACCTCGCGGCCGACGCGGCGTTGAGGATAGGCGCCGACTTCTCGCTGTTCAGGGCGGAGAACGACAGCGAAGTCTCATTCTCGGCCAGGCTGAGGGCACCGTTGGACAAGAAGTACGGAATCCATCTGGGAAGGATGATGAAGGAGCTCGCCCCGATTATAAAGGGAAGCGGCGGAGGTCACCCTTGCGCGGCAGGCGCATACGGCCCCATCAACGCCGACTGGCGGAAATTCCAGGAGATGTTCATGGACCAGATATACAAGCGCATAAAGTGAACACATGAAACTCGCAATTGTGTCGGACATGCACATCGGATACGAGCGGTTCGAGGAAGATGCCTACAGGCAGGCGCGCGAAGCGCTCGAAAAGGCCGCGGAGATGGCGGACGTCATACTGATTCCGGGGGATGTGTTCGACAAGCGCTCTCCAAAGCCGGAGGTCATCGCACAGGCGATCAACATATTCAGGGACCTTTCGAGGAGAAAGTGGAAGGCATCGGTCGCTGAGCTGAGGACCGACACGGAAAACAGGATGTTCACAAACGTGCCGATAATCGCCATACCTGGAACCCACGAGAGAACCGCAGAAGGCAAGGACAATGTCCTTAAGCTGCTTGCCCTCGCAGGGCTGATGGTCGACGCCAGCGAATCGACCGCCGTGGTCGAGTGCGACGGAGAAAAGGTAGCCATCTGCGGACTCGGCGGAGTCTCAGAGGAAAGGGTTATGGAGTGCATCAAGAAGCTCGACCCGAAACCCGTACAAGGGATGTTCAATGTTTTCATGATCCACCAGTCGATATATGAAATCCTGCCATTCAGCGACGACTTCATAAAGTACTCCGACCTCCCAAAAGGGTTCGACCTCTATGTGAACGGCCATATACACAGCAGGGTCGAAGCAACGGCGCACGGCAAGAAGTTCCTGATACCCGGCAGCACCGTACTGACCCAGCTCAAGGAGGGGGAACAGGAGTCAAAGGGGTTCATAATCTTTGACACAAAAACAGGAAATCACAAGTTCGAACAGATAAGCTCTAGGCCATTTATCTGCACAAGGATAAAGCTTTCCGATGCAACGCCAAAACAGGTTGTCGAAAAGGCAGAGGAGGCAATCGAGCATGCGCTCAAGGGAAAGGAAAAGCCAATCATCAAGCTTATTTTTGACGGGACAATCGCAAAGGGATACGCCGGTTCAGATATGCAGCTCAGGAACCTACTGTCAAGGTACTCGAGCAAGGCGATTCTCGATTTCGACACCTCAAAAATGAAGAGCCCCGACCTCGAAAGGGAAATCGAGGATATACGCGGAGGCAACCTCAGCGGGCTCTCGATAAAGGAGATCGGCGCTGCGACGTTCGCCTCAAAGCTGAAGGAGCACAAGTACGAAGGCGGGGTGGATGCGGTGCGACTTTTCGAGGTTCTCAGCAAGGATGGCAGTAAAGAGAAGGTTATCAAAGAGGCTGCAGAACTACTGGACACCGAAAAATAAGCTCATCTGTCCGTTTCTCCGAATATCACATCAAGACTTCCGAATATCGCGAATAGGTCCGCGAACTTCTCCCCCTTGCATAACTTCGGAAGCACAGCGAGGTTCACGAATCCCGGCGCCCTTATAGAAAGGCGGTATGGTTTCTGCTTGTCTGGAACCATATAGATAAGACCCTCGCCTTTCGGGAGTTCCCTTCTTGCAACAACCGTGTCCGGCTTGGCGGGGGGGTTGATGAGTTTTATCGGCTGCCCCACCACGTCTCCTTCCGGCATCATGTCCAGTACCTGCCTGATTATCCTGATGCTCTGGAATATCTCCTCGTACCTGACGCGGTACCTCGCATAGCAATCCCCTTCGCTCTTGAACGGAAGCGAGAAGCTGATCTTGTCATAAATGTAGTAAGGCATCGACTTCCTGACATCTTCTTCTATTCCGCTAGCTCTCAGGACTGGGCCGGTGACTCCGTAGGCTATCGCGTCTTCCGAACTCAGGACTCCGACGCCCTTAAGTCGTTCCTTGAATATCTCGTTGTGGTCCATGACTTTCTCGTATTCAGCGACGCTCGTCAACAGGTAGTCGCAAAGCTCGTAGGTGCGGTCCTTGAAATCCGCGGGAAGGGGACGATTCAACCCACCGACGCGCATATTCACATAAAACATCCTCTGTCCCGCAACGTCTTCGAGTATCTTCAGCACCTTCGCCCTGTCGCGGAAGCACCACATGAAAGTCGTGAAGAGCTGGCCGATGTCGTTGCATAGCGTCCCAATCCAAAGGAGGTGGTTTGCAATCCTCTGGAGCTCGATCAGCACGACACGTGCATATTGCGCAGCCTCCTTGCACTCGATTCCCACCGCCTGCTCGACCGCGCCGATGTAGAGGTCGCCCCAGGACATAGGAGATATGTAATCCAACTTTTCGAAGTAGGATGGGTTCTGCATGTACATCCTGGTCTCGCACAGCTTCTCGACGCCGCGATGAAGGAAGCCGATGTGCGGCTCCACGTTTTCGATCGTGTCGCCATCGACGTCCACAACCATCCTCAGCACTCCGTGCGTGCTCGGGTGTATAGGTCCCACATTTATCCTCATGATCGACATCATTGCACCTTTTGGTAGTCCTTGCCCCACACGAAACTCTTCCTGAGAGGATGGTCGGCCCCGTTCCATTCCTCGAGCAGCAGCCTCTTTGCATTGCGGCCCTTGATCATGATGCCGAACATCTCCTGCATCTCGCGCTCGTACCAGTCGGCGGCCTTGTAGATACCCATCACCGTCTCCACCACGGGGTTCGCCGAGGGGAGCTTGACCTTCAGTATCTCCTCCTTCCGCTCGCGAGTGTTGTAGATTATGTAAACGACCTCAAGGTAGGTGCTGTAGTCCACGGCCGTTATCTTCTTCAGATAATCAAAGCCCTGCGTTTTCATTTCTTCTAAACGTTTCGCTAATGTTTCTTTCGGTATCTCCTGCAACCTTACCACCAACTTTGTCCTGCAACTTCATCAGCCCCGCAAACAGATTCTCCGGGCGCGGCGGGCACCCCGCAACATAAACATCAACTGGAAGGACCTGGTCTATGCCTTTTACTATGTTGTAGCTCTCCCACCACGGCCCTCCGCATGTGGCGCACTCGCCGAACGCAAGCACGTATCGCGGCGAGGCCATCTGCTCATAGAGCCTCTTTATTCTGGGGACTACGGATTTGGTGACCCATCCCGCAACGATCATAACGTCGCACTGCCTCGGCGTCGCGCGGAAGAGAAGGTAGCCCTTCCTTTCAGCGTCGATTCTGGCGGCACCGAAGTCCATAAGCTCTATCGCGCAACACGCCAGCCCGAACTGCAGAGGCCACAGGGAGTTGCGCCTGCTCCACTTTATCGCGCCCTTAGACATGCTCTTGGACACTTCGGAAAGTTTGGTGAACAGTGCGTTTACGGGCTCCTTGCCCTGCTTTGCGAGCGAGTTTTCCACAAGCGCGTTCATCTGTTGCTCCGCGTTCATGAACTGCTCCGGGGTGTATGGCATCTCCGCCGGTGCCGCCTCTTCCGGCGCAGCCCTCATCTCGAGATCTTCAGACATTGTTATCACTTATGAATCTGTATGCGATCATCGCGAACGCCCCGGCGAAGAAAGCAAGCCCGACACTAAGCAGGTTCTGCCCGAGCGCCATGCTGTGCGCGGCAACCGCCCACACCGCAAGAAGCACCGCGATTATCTCGAACGGGAGGAATAATATGAAGTACGGAAGGTATTCGTTTATCACATCCTTGTTCTTTCCTATCGGCATCTCGGCGCTCTCGTATGGGGTACCCTTGACTGAATTGCGGCTCTTTTTCGACCTGAGGAGCGCGGAGGTGAGCAGGAATGACAATGGCACGAATATCGCGAATACGGCAAAGAATGCAAGGGCGATGAGGTTGTAGTTGTCGGTGACTGCCATGGGGATATTTGTGAGACGATGCTTTATAATCCTTGCTCGGAGGCAGATTTAAATATCAGGAGGAACTACGCACTAGCGATAGACATGCAGGGAATGATGCAGCTGAAGCCACCAAAGCCATACACGATCAGCCAGGAGGCCCTGGACGCGGCACTCGCGGAACCGTCGCCAATCGAGCCGAGGAGACCGCCGCAGGCTGCCAAAAACGGCTTCAGGCAGGTCAAGGGCGCTACAGGAAAGATGTTGTACGTCCTTGAA
>DAHXLY010000023.1 GCA_027365735.1 Microcaldota archaeon | reverse complement strand
ATGTTACCGATAGAGACGCAGGAATTTATTTGTAATGCACACAAGACCACGGTCGCTCACTATCTAGTCAGTGGCAATAGACTTGCAGCATGGAAAGCTTTAGAGAAGCCAGCAATCCTTTCGCTCAGGGACGAGAATGGGAAAACAGTCGCGCATGTGGCGGTTGGATTCCAAGAGGTTGCGATGCGCGCACTCACGATGCCGGATGTGCTGGAGCTCAAGGATGGAAAGGGCAATACCGTAGAGATGGCGGTCAGAGAGACGCTGTCACGCGTTGGAGTGCATGAGCATGTCGAGTTGATGAGGTTCTGATGACTGTCGGTGTTTAACATGGTAGAAAACAACACATTGGTAACGGGTTGGGTCAAGAGGTATGCTGCTGAGATAATGAGAAGGGCTCCCGAGGTCAACGGTGTGTTCGCCAGGGGCATTGACGTCGTGATACTACTTCGGAAGAACAGCGAGAGCGCGGAGAACGAAGCGAAGCATATACTGGGCGGATCCCACATTGAAAGGTACACTTTCGAGATAGGCAACAAGGTCCCAAAAGGCGGAGTTACACGCGCGCAGGTCATAAAGGAGGCCGACAGAGAGGCAAAAGAAAAAACTACGGAGGTGTTCAGGGAACTGCTCACAAGCATGGGAATGAGCGACGAACAGCTTGAGAGGGAGGCGAAGAAGGCAGGGGCGAAGACCCACAAGGACATCATTGACTACATCGAGGCGCTTCCGCGCCGAAAGGACAAATAGTCAGCCGAGCTCCACATACATCTTGTGTCGGGCCCATGGCACTATTCCATTTTTCATTACAACGATTTTGACGGCAATCAGGCAAAAATAAAAACCCTGTCATCAATTACCTAATGGGATACATGATTTACTCTGGTATTCTTCAGGCGGACATTTCATCGGTACCTGTGCTTATAGCCGTCGCGGCGATAATAATCATAGGCTACATAGCGCGGGCGATATTCAATAGGACAAAAATACCGGAGGCGCTCATATTGATAGCGATAGGCATTCTGCTTGGCCCGGTGGGGCACCTTCTCTCCCAGAACGCCGTCAACTTCCTCAGGTCGCTTGCCGCCATATTCGGCGACCTTGCGCTTGTCGTGATAATGTACAACGGCGGCAAAGTGATAGTCGCCAATAAAGAGCTGCTGAGCAACACTAGGGGCCTGTCGCTCGGATTCCTCGATACGTTTATCCCGATGGTCGTGCTGGCGGTCCTAATGTGGGCGGTCTTCGGATGGCCCATTTTGTACGGGGCGCTTCTCGGCGCGATACTTGGTGAAACATCTACTGTGATTGTGGTGCCGCTCATCAAGAAGATAAAACTGCCCGCTGAGATTTATGGGTCGCTTTTGCTCGAGGCGACGTTAAACTCGGTGTTTGCGATACTGTTTTTCACCCTCTTGCTCTCTTTCACAAACGGCAATGCGCTTACCGCGAGCGGCTTCGCCAACATAGCGATAGACTACATCAGCGTTTCCATAGTCTTCGGCTTAGTGGCGGGGCTCTTGTGGCTCATGGTGCAGAACTACATAAAGGGGGCGCGGGGCTATTTGGCAACTCTTGCGATGGCGATACTGCTCTACGGAATCGTTGACCTTTTCAACGGGGCCGCCGCAATATCCGTGCTCATCTTTGCAATAATACTTGGGAACTACAAGCCCATAGCAAACTTCTTCGGCTTCAAGATGAACGCAAAGAAGATAGAAGTCAGCGAAAGAAATGCGGTCGAGCGCGACATAGAGTTCCTCATAATAACGTTCTTTTTTGTCTTCATAGGGATGATTGCGCTGCTCTCATTGAAGTTTTTCCTGTATGCGATATTAGTAACAGCCATCCTGTGCGCGATCAGGTTCATTGAGGTGAAGTACGTGCTGGACAGTAAAAAGGGATACCGCGACATTGCATTTGCGCTCATGCAGAGGGGCACGGTTGTTGCCGTGCTTGCCGCGATACTGTTCTCCATCGGCGGGATCTACTTTAGCGACATATTTTACATCTGCTTCATGGTGATAATACTTACAAACATAATAGCGAGCGTGCTTATCGCCAGAACAAAAGTTGTGGTGAAACGGGAAACTCGGGCCCAGATGCCCGCGGCCTAACCTTCCCTGCGCGGATAACGCACAATCAGCTTATCTCCACGTACATCTTATCGTTGAACTCGTAGGCGATCGTCTCATCATCTATGCCCAGCGATTTTATCAGCGCATCCCTGTTCTCGAACTTCTTGAAACCGCTGCTGAAATCCAGCATATAGGCGTGGCCTTCAAATTCATAGTAGGTGAACACCCTCCTCGTGCCTCCGATTATGTGGACCAGCACCTTCGCCGATGGATTGCCGAGAGCTATCATCAAACTGCAGAGAAGCACGTTCCGATCGAGCAGGTCGCCCACTCCGAAGTTTAACGTGTCCTCGGGCGTTAGCCAGAACTGCAGGGGCATTACCACGTCATCCACGTTCTTCTTGACGAAATAGAAGGCGTTTATGCTCGCCTCGTAGAAGTGGCTTTTGTACGAATACATCCCGAAGGACGACTTGATCTCCTCCGCCTTCCCGAGCACCCTCTGGTTCTTCGGAAGCACCATGGTAGGAAGCTCAGCTACTGATATGTGCTCTTTCTCCTCGATGTACTCCCTGTAGCGGGAGATTATGGCGAGGTAAAGCTGGTTGAGCCTCATCTCCCTGTCGAGAGTACCTTTGTCTTTGTCGTCCGACACATCCACCCCAATAATATTGGTATCGAAAGGGTAAAATATCTGCCGTATAGGCAAAGTATTAATATTTGGCTGGAAAAGTTCCCATATGGCAATCGTGCGGACTTCAGAGGAGATGATATCCATTTTCGAGAGAAAAAGGTGGATTTCATGCGGCAGCATGCTTAGGAACGACATAAACGACCTTGCGGCGTTTGCCAGGAGTTACGGCGACATGCTCAGGAAAGTCATACGCGTCAGGGTTCCGGAGGACGCAACAAAGCTGCTAGTTTTTTATAAAGACCCTGCTTAACTTTTAGCATGGAGAACAAGGCCATCTCTGAAATACTGTACGAGATAGCTGACTTTTTGGGGCTTGAGGACTTTCCCACAGCCAGGTTTGAGGTCAGGGCCTACAAAAAGGCGGCACTTACGATTGAAACACTACAAGAGCCGATTGAAGAGGTATACAACAAGGGCGGCACAGCCGCATTGATGGAGCTACCAGGGGTCGGAAAGTCCATAGCTGGGCTGATTGAGGAGTATCTCAAGACAGGTAAGTCGAAGAAGTACGAGATGATGAAGAAGAAGTACCCGTTCGATATGAGGAACCTCACTGCCGTGACTGGGCTGGGGGCAAAGAAGGCACTGACGCTCTACAAAAAGCTCGGGGTTCGCAACATAGACGACCTCAAGAGGGCGATAGACACCCACAAGGTCAGCAAGCTCGAGGGTTTTGGGGAGAAGAGCGAGGAGGTGATAAAGCACGGGCTCGAGATGAAGGAGTCCAGCAAGGGAAGGATGCTGATAATCGACGCGCTCCCCGCGGCGGAGGCAATAGTCGAAAAGCTCAGGAAGAGCGGGCTCGTGGAGAAGGTGATGATAGCCGGTTCCGCGAGGAGGATGAGGGAGACGGTTGGGGATATGGACATACTCGCAATATCGAAAAAAGCTCCTGAGGTAATGAGGTTCTTCACCAGCCTTCCTGAAGTTGAATCAATTCTTTCACAAGGCCCGACCAAGGCGACGGTATGGCTGAAAATGGGAATCCAGTGCGACCTCCGTGCGCTGGAACCCGAAAGTTTTGGTGCAGCGGTGCAATATTTCACAGGCAGCAGGGACCACAACGTGCAAGTGAGAACGATTGCAGTCAAGTTGGGCTACAAGCTCAATGAGTACGGGCTATTCGACAGAAAAAACAAAAACGTTGGAGGTGTGGAGGAGGAAAGCATTTATGAAAAGCTGGGGATGCAGTGGATGCCGCCCGAGATGCGAGAGGCAAGGGGAGAAGTAGAGCTGGCACTAAGGCACAAGATACCGAAACTTGTAGAAATGTCTGACATAAAAGGGGACCTCCACACCCATACCAAAGAAACGGACGGAGCGAACAGCATACAGGAGATGGCGGCAGCCGCGGTGGGCCTCGGTTACAAGTACATTGCCACCACCAACCACACCAAGAGCCTGGTGATAGCGAAGGGAATGGACGAAAAGGGATTCATAGAATACTTCAAGCGCGTAGACAAGCTTAACGACGACCTAAATGGCGAACTGACAATCCTGAAGGGTGCCGAGGTCGACATACTCCGCAACGGAAAGCTTGACCTCGACAAAAACATACTGAAGGAGATGGATTGCGTCGTTGGAGCGACACATTCGAGGTTGGCGCAGGTGGACGTCGGAAAGGAGACGATGACAGACCGTGCGATCAAGGCGATGGATACAGGACTTGTTCACGTCCTAGCCCACCCCACCGGAAGAATAATCGGCGAAAGGGAGCAGTTCCAGATAGACCTCGAAAAAGTTGCGGAGGTAGCCGAGCGGAACAACGTGGCCCTGGAGATAAACGCCTCTAACAGGATGGACCTTAACGATACGAACATTATGTTAACAAGCAAATACAAGATATTGTACTCGATCGCAACCGACGCACACAGGACACAGAACTACATGCTTATGCGCTACGGAGTTGGCACAGCAAGGCGCGGGTGGCTGACCAAGGACCGGATCCTCAACGCGATGCCCCTCGACAAGCTCCGAAAGTTGATAGGAAAGAGATAAATACCAGGACCGACCGAATCGAACCGGTTGTATGGAGACTACTCCTGTATCGATCGTCGACATTACGCAAGTAAGGTCATGGGACCTTCCAAGATTGGCCAGGGTTGATGACATTTTCAAACCGATGCTTGTACGGCTCGGGGAAAAGAAGGCGAACATAGTCGGTTATATCAACAGACCAGTAAATAGATGGCAGCTCGCACTCCAACTTGCGAACAAGAACAACAGAAAGACAATATGCAGCGATATAGAGGATGCGGCAAAGTGCATAGACGAGCTCGTAAGGGACGGTTTTCTGCAGCTAGAGATTAAGCCAGGGCAGACCAGGCCTGGCGAAGGGGAAAATGTATCATTCACGTCAAAGGGCAGGCAGGTGCATGACTACCTCATGAGGAGGCGTGGCTCTCCGATTATCATAGCTAATGACGGTCCGGCTGAGAGCACAAAATGATCAGACGTAGTTCGCGAGGTTGAACTGGCCCTGCGGTCGTTCGCCGCCGCCCACTCCGCCAAACACCGCCTCTATCTCCATCCTTATCAGCATTATCCTCTGCTTTATGTACGGCTCGAGGTTGTACCTGTCCGCAAGGTTGGTCGCGGAGTTCAGATATTTCTCTATTCCTCCCTTAGATATTGTGAGCACCAACTTGCCAGTACATTTCCCACACTTGCCCGACAGCGGTACGCGTCGGTACTTGGCGTTGCACGCCACGCACCTAAATGTTTGCTTCGAGAATGAGTGGAGGTTTCCAATCAGGTCTGGTATGAAGTGACTCATAAGCAACCTCCTAGCCGTGTCGGCTTTATCGATAGTGCACAGCCGATCCATCAGTTCAAACTGCTTATCGATCTTGTCCTGCATCGTCTTGAGAGTGGTGTATACGCTTCTAAGCGGCGCACTTTCGACTGCGCCAGGGCCGGCGTGGTGAGTAAAAGATAATCCCTGGTAAACGGTGCGCTTTCCCAGTCGGTTTCTCACCAGTTCGAGCGTTACTTCAGAGGGAGCGGCGCTCGGGCTCGCCATCGTCTTATCATAAAACGCAAGTCCATAGTTCTGGACCACCTCCATGTCGTGCACCTCGTCGTCCACCTCCTCCGGAAGGATGTTTATCGTAAGAATCAGCGGTGCGTCCATCGTCCCCCCTATCGTGACGGGCAGGTACTTTCTTGAGAAGTTGACCAGCGCGTCAAGCAGGAGCATTGTAGTGTCCTCGTCCCCATCGCAGTTCCTCCTTCTTGCGGTGATTGTGTAGGGGTGGGCGAATCCCACGTGAGCTTCAGTGAAGCCGATTATCCTGCCAAGCACCCCGCACGATGTGTGCGGGGAAAGCGTGATTACCGACTGGCCGATCAGCTCGTCGGTGGTGTTTATCTTGTAGAACGGCTCAAGCTTGTAGAACCTCACCAGCAGGTCGTCGACGAACTTCGCGACCTTCAGGAGGTATTCCGCCCCGCGCCGGTTGATCACCACGTCCTGGTGCCGCATTTCAACGAGCTGATCGTCGTTCTCCAACGGTTTTCCTTGGTAATCGGCGGTGTATCCCAACTCCCTGAGCCTTTCGACGCTTGTTTTTATCTCCTTGGGGTAGAAATGCGTCATCGGCGTGTCGGTCGCGTCGAATCTCGAGGTGCCGTCCTTGAATATGTAAATACCATGCATGGCTCTCAGTAGCCCCTTTTCGAGCGGCTCGGCAATCTTGTCACGACTGACAAGCCCCTTCACGCCCTTGAACGCCTTCGGCATCGTCTGCATGCCGATGTTCTTCATCGATCTTTCCATTTCTCCTGGCAGGTTGACCTTCATCACGTCGAATCCGAATGTCTTGTTCCCGCACCCCGGGCACGTGTTCTTGTAGCTGGAGCGGCCACAGACCTTGCACACCTTTTCGACCATGCCGCGGGCGTTGTGCTCTGAGCAGTATGGGGATACGATGCGCTCCTTTCCGACCGAGCACTTGTACTTTGCGATCTCCACTTCCACGAACGGAGTGCCGAACCTTCTTTTGTCCTCTACGTATGCCTTGTAAAGGCTTCTTTCCTTCCCCCCGTACTCCGATATCGGGAATAGCATATGCGGCGCGGGTTTCATCAGCCTTTCTTTCGCCTTTTCTGGCCTGCCTATCCTTGCACCGATGCGCGTTGCCCTCTTCATTATCCTGAACGGTGCAACGGCGTTGAGCATCTCAAGCGAACCTTTCGATGCGTCGTATCCGCCGACGACAGACTCGGAGATGTCCAGCTTTTCATGCTTTACAAAACCGAGCGACGCGAGCAGGCTGCGTGCGTCATAATCCTTTATGGTGATTGTGGAACCGTCATCGAAGTGCGGGATGCACATCTTCTCGACCGTATCGCGCACATGCGCGTCGGCACGGATCAACACCTCGCTCACATCGGACAACGTTTCGCCGGTGCTGTGCACCTCCGCGGTCAGCATCGCAAGCGCGAGGCGCTTCAGCTCGTCTACGCTCACCTCCGCATAGTCATAAATATAACGCGGGTGCATCGGCACCTTGTAGGTGGTTGAAAGGTTGTAAGCGTCATGGAAAGACGGCACAGTGTCGAAGCTGCCGTTGTACCCGGCAGCCTTCAGTTGCTCTTGCCAATACTCCTCCACGTAACTCGTTGGGGCGAGCGGTGTGTTGGATTTCTTGAAGTCTCCGTATGTTGCGAGTATGTCGCCGACGGAAAGTATCTTTGCGATATTGTTCATCACCGCCTCAGCGTGTTCTGCGGTGTTGACACGGAGCGCTTCGCCTGATTTCAATTTGACAAACGGCCCCTCGATGCTGTCCACCGGAGTGGCGATGCACCCTTTTCCCGGTTTTTCGACTTTGAGCTGGGTGCCGGTGGCGATATACGTGCCGAGCAACAGCATGGACGCAGGATTGAAACCTTTTGCGGCGATGCCGGTCATCCTGGACCTTCCGTACCTGAGCCTGAAGCTTCCCTTGTGCCCGGGGTACGCGAGCACCGGCCTACCTGCGACGAGCTCCTGCAGGAACACGGCGTTCTTGTCCTCCTTCTCCTCCTTTGTCTGCGCCCCTCCGCTGGTTGCCTTGTCGACCCTGATTATCTTATTGAGCCAGTCCCAGTCGAGACCTGCCCCCTTCGTGTACTTCAGGACGCTCTTGGCTTTCTGGGCGATGCCCTCGCACATCACCAGCGGCATACCCCCTCTGATCTTGTTGGTTATCGGCTGTTCCTTGCCGGTTGCGTCGAGCCGCTTCATGTTTCTGTGGATTCCAACCTCGAAATCCTCGGTCGGTATGCTGTCCACACAGACGGGGCAGTTTTCAGCGAGCAGGCGCATATCGGCTTCGCTTGGTAGGTACTGAAGCCTCGCGCATCTTGCATGATAGAGGAGCATTTCCTCAACATATCTTTCCACCTCTGTTTGGCTTGGCCTGTACACCCCTATCCCCAAGGTCTTTCTGGCAAGGTCAGCAAGCGCGACTGAAAGTGCGGCGCTGGTCCCTCCGGCTCCCCTGATTGGTCCTGCGTAGACAACGGCTATGTAGTCTGTGCCGTCGGGGTTCTTATGAAGCTCGACACCTTGCATCCCCTCCGTTGGTGCCACAAGCACCCCTTCAGTGAGTATGCACAACCCGACCCTCACTGCAAGGGTTAGGAGTTTCTGCTTTTCAAGATTTGAAAAGCGGGGATTGGTGCATATTTCCTTTGTTATATCGAACGCGAGCTCCTGCCGCGATTTGGCCGATGCAGACCGCTGTTTGATCAGCTCTGCTATGCCGTCTATCGCAATTATCCCCTCCACCCTTGATGCAAGGTCAGGGGCTGCCCTTATTTCCACTGCAGTTTCTGGATCGAAGCCCTTTGCTCGCGCTGCGATTGCCACAGCATTGGCAGCCTCGAAGTTTTTCATGAATTCCGCCTTGTATTCCTCGATTTCCATAATCATTCGCCCGCGAAGTTGACTGATGTGAAGCTGTTCCTCTTTGTCTCATACACCGGAAGGAGGCACGGAGTCGGGATGTGGCCCTGCTTTATCTGGAAGTCGGTCCTTGCCTGCCAGGTTCCGCTGTTGACCACCTCCACTCCGTGATAATTCGCGATCCCGTTCTTGTGGACGTGGCCCATGTGCAGTATGTCTGGAACTTTCTCTATCACGAGGTTGTCCTCCTTGCTCGGGACAAACACCGCACTGACGTTGTTGCCATAAATCGGGGCTATGTGCCGCCTCTTTAGAAGTTCGATCATCGCCTTCTCCGGTTGGGAGTAGCTAAGCCCGGGCACTTCTGCTATCATCGAGTCCAGAGACCTCCCATGATAAGCTAAAACATCGAATCCGTGGAGCGTGGCGTTGCCAGGATTCGAAAGGATGTGTACGTTGTCTTTCTTGAAATCCTTCAGCAGGTCAGCGGTAAGCGGCGGTTGTGGTTCGGCAAGCTGCACCGCATCGTGATTCCCTGGAAGGACGAAGACATGTATGTAGTCCGGTATCGCATCTATGAAATTGAACAGTTCGCGGTATTGGGTGTAGACGTCCAGTATCGAAAGGTCGCGATCCTGGCCAGGATATATTCCTACGCCATCCACCACGTCGCCGGCCATGACGATGTACTTTATCTTCCCCGCTAGTTCTTTGTTGCTGTCGACGTTACCGTTGAGCCACTGAATCATGTTTGAGAAGTTCTTTTCCATGAACCTCTTGCTGCCCACGTGAATGTCGGACATGAATGCGATTGCTATATCTTCTTCTGTCTGTTTTTTCTGTTTGAACGGAACGTCGGGCCATAGAACCTCGGTAGCGAATACGAACGGCGGGGAGACTTTGCCCTTTATCGCGATGACCTCATCGTTTATTATGTTGGCTGCCTTTTTGAATAGCGCTTTTGATTGCTGTGACATACCGCTGCTTGAGAATATCACCTTCGCCTCACCGGTCTCATCCTCTAGGTTGACCATCAGGTTTCCCTTCTTCGTGACAAACTTTGACGATACCATCCCCACGATGGTGACCTCCCTGCCGGTGGTCATGGAGTTCAAAACCTCAAGCCGCGGGACCAGCCCCACGTCGGGGCGATGGTCCTCGATTATCATCTTTATCCTTCGCATCCTGCTCCTGAAGTAGTCGACGAAGTTCTGCGTCGTTCCTTCGGTGCGCTCGATCGGCTTGTTCAGGACTTTGTATGTTGCATCGTACTCGTTTGCAATGGGCTTGAAGTCGCTCGATCTGATTACCTCGATAGGAACTGGCGCCTTCTCAACTTTGGTGTTCTCGATTATCCTCCTTACCTCATCGGCGGTTATGATTCTGAGCTCCAGCCCGCTCCCGGTGGTCTCGATTATCCTTGAGGCAAGGAGATCCACGTCTATCCCCTCGATGTGGGATGGAGTGATCTGCCCTGAAAGGACAATCCTAGACTGAGAAAGCACTCTGACGAGTTCCTTGACGGTGGTTTCATCCGCCATACGCGCACGCGGTCATTGCTCCTTCAGCGACTCGAGATCGCTGAGGATGTTCCAAATTACCGTTCGTGCCTGTGGTGGTAGGTTGATGTCGTTGCTCACCTCATCTATGTTGTAGATAGCGCCGGATATCCGGACGGTGTAGTCCCCCGCGGCTGTGAGCTTGGTGCGCGCCTCGCCAACGGCGCTGCGCACGTTCTTTGGAACGGAGGTGTCGCTGATGAGCATGTCCATTTTCTTGACGATGTGCCCTATCGACTCCTCTAGATTCTTGTTATCCCCCGACATTGTATCACCCTGTACTGTGGTTGTTTTGTTGTGTTCCGAATATACTTCGGATTGTATGATAGGCTTGGGCGATGAAGGTATAAATAACTTGAGCTCAGCGCCGTGCACCTCCGCCATCCCTTATCAGATAGATGGCCAGCGCCGCCCCCATCGCGCATGCGCCGCCGGTTATGAAAACGGAGGTGATGGACACGGCGGTTATCATGTACCCCGCCACAGCGGGTATAACAACGTCCGACAGGCTGACCAACGTCTGGTAGATTCCAACCTGCTCCCCGCGGGTCTTGGTCTTTGTCATGTCGAGCAGGATCCTCTGGTTTCCAATCCTGTACAGGTAGAATCCAAGCGTCACGAACGGGATTATCACGAGGATCTGCAGCTGCTGCGAGGCAAGCGCGTATGATGCGAGCGCCAACCCATACACGACGAATCCCAGCATGCAGACCGTCTTAGTTCCGAGGTTGACTTTTCTCTTGCCGAGGAAATAGAATATCGTGCTGTTTATCACGTATGACACGAAAAGGTAAAGGAATATCGTGCTCGCCTGCATGCCGATGTTCACCGCGAGTACGAAAAACGCAGGCACGTAAACGAAGTTGTACGCGCTCTCCGAAAGGAAGCCGACGACCAGCATCTTTTTGAAGTTAGTGGAGTAGCCCAGCATCGATTTCAGCAGGGGCGGCCTCTTTTCCACGGATGCTGACGTCTTGTTTTTCTCGCTGAGCATGAAGTTCACAACAAACAGGGACAGCAGCGCGGCCAGGGCAGCCACAAAGAAGTTGCTCGACAGGGCGAGGTATGTCGACGTGATGAACCCTATGATTATTGTGATGAGGCGAGCGTACGTGTACCAGATGCCGAGCTTTGATATCACCTTCGCGCGGACGCCCTTTTTGTAGGTGTCACCGAGCAGGGCGTTGTCCACAGAGGCGTTCAGGGTATCGCTGATTTGTTCCACGCTCTTCACGATGGAGAACGCAAGGAAGGTGTTGGCAAACGCATACGCGGACACGGCGACGGCCTGCGTGACAAGCCCGAACGACATGACCACCTTCCTGCCCACCGTGTCGGAAAGCCGGCCTATGAACGGTCTTGTGATAAGTAGCAGCGCTCCAGCTATCGAGAAAACGAGGCCTATCTGCTCCGCATTGAAGTGCAGGCTCAGCAGGTAAACGGGAAACACCACGAAGAGTATCCTTTCACTAAGCAGGCTGAAGAACATCAGTGCGGCAAACGCAAGGAATGCTTTGTCTTCTTTCATGGACTACGCACCGAGCAATCTTCCGACAAGATAGCCGCCGATTCCCGCGACCAGCCCGATTATCGCCATCCTAATGCCACTTGCCCAAAGCGATCCGACCGTGGTCTTGGCCTCGTAGACGCCGATAAGGAACAGGGCAACGCCGCTGACGGCGATGGACCACATCACTCCGGTTGGGATGTTTGACGTGAATATGAAAGGCACCAATGGTATGGCGGACCCGACCACTGAGGCGAGGCCGACCAGCACGCCGCTGCGGAGCGGCTGTCCCTTTGCGACGGGGGCCAATTTCAATTCATGAGCCATCATGAACTCAAGCCATGCCTTTGGGTTGGAGGTGATGTCATCCGTCACCTTTTCCAGTTTGCTGCCCTTGTATCCCCATTCCCTGAAAATCTCCTTGACCTCTGCGCGCTCCATCTGTGGCATGGTGCGCATCTCGAACTTTTCACGCTCTACTTCCTTCAGGTATTGTTTCCTCCTTGCAGAGGTCGACGTGTAGGCAACCGCCCCCATGGATATTGATTCCGCAACAAGCGCGGCGAGGGAGGCGATGAAAACTATCTGGATGCTAACGGACGCGGCAGTCACGCCCAGTATTATGCCGAGAACGTTGACAAGCCCGTCCTGGCTTCCGAGGATGAAGTCGGAAAGGAAGTTCGACTTCGCGTGCATCTCATGTATCGCCTCCATCTTTTTGCTCATGAAATCAAACTTATAACGATTGATGGTTTTATAAATCAGCGCTTAGGCTTCAGCGAGACCCTTATGTACCTCCCTGCTCTATGTGTCCCAGAAATCTTTAGTCCTGCATGGCCGGCGGTCTTGTAGAGCGGCTTCAGGTCAAGGGTGTGCCCCGCAACAATATGCCTGTCAAGCCAATTCAACTTTTCCCTGTTGCTCTCGTATATCCTTATTTCCCCTCCCTTGTTAAGAAGGCGCTTTAGATACTTGAGCGAGCCAGCCTTGTCTTGCCAGTGGTGGTATGACGCACATGTGAAAATGATATCGAACTTTCCAGCAAATGGAACGTGCCTGCTTGACCCGACCGAAAAAATAGTCTTACTGTCACTACCGGCGTGCCATTTTGCAATGCCCACCATTTCGCTGGAAGGGTCTATCGCATATATCTTTCTCTTGACGCGGCTGAGCCTTGCGAGAGCGAGCGGTATGTCACCGGGTCCAGTGCCTACGTCAAGGATCCTCTTCGCGCGGGTTTTAAGCATGTCGTCTGTGATGAAGTTGTAAAACTTCTTTAGCAGCGGCAATTGCGCGGCAATGAAATACATCCGCGATGTGATAAAACCAAACCTTTCCTCGCCAGGAAGGTAATAGTCCCTCATAGTATAGTGTCGGAACAGGGGATTTATATATCCTAAACTTCTGATTCATCAATGGTAGGGCAAATGATATACGAACAACTGCAGGCAGCAAAAATCAGCTCTCCCCTTTTTGACCTCAGGCATACGTTCGAGAGCGGATGCCCGCTGACCTTCCATGGGGATTACGACCGCAACACGAACAGTCTAATCTACACAGCAGATGGAAGGATGGTAAACGTGGGCCAGCCTGGCGAAGGTAAGACTCTGATGGTTGTGAGCAGCGACGTGAAGTTTGCAACGCATGAAGTCGCAAGAAGATTCAGGCTCGCAGATGACCTGAACAAAATCTACAAGAGAATAAGCACTGATGACCACATCAACGACGCGATAAACAAGTACAAAGGCATGCGCGTAACGCTGAACGACCCTTGGGAAACGACCTTGTGCTTTATAATATCGCAATTCAACAACGTCAAAAGGATAAGGCTGATAGTCAAGAACCTTATCGACGCATATGGAAGCGAAATTCCTGCCGCCGACGGGAAAGGTGTGCTAAAATCTTTCCCGCGGCCGGAAAATCTGATTGCCGCCAACGCCAAGGACCTAATGAAATGCGGAACAGGCTTCAGGGCGAAGTACATCCAACATGCTGCCGAGTATTGCACCAACAACCTTGACCTTTACAAACTCAACCCAGGCAAGTACGAGGCACTGAAGGAAACGCTCATGGAGATAAACGGGGTAGGGGACAAGGTAGCCGACTGCATAGCGCTGATGGGCTACGGCAACCTGAATGCATTCCCGATAGACGTTCATATAAAGCGCAGCATGGAGAACCTCTACTTCAAGGGTAAGAAGATGAAAATGGGAAAAATACATGACCTTGCAGATGATAGGTGGGGGAACTTCCAAGGGTATGCAAACCAATATCTATTTCACAAAGAAAGAATGTCGTGATCGAATGAAAGAACTAGAACCGGATGTCGAGAAAATATCTAGACTGCTTGCAAAGAAGCAGGAGGACTTTGACAGGGTAATGCAGGCGAACAGGGAGATAATTAGGGAGGCAGGGCAGACGATAACGCTCATGCACAACAACGAAGTCGAAAGGGCGGGCGAAAAACTGACTGCCATGGGTGAAATGATAAAACAGCTCAACAAAATCGATGCACGGTTCAAGTACAACACATCGCAGGCTTATCAGGAATACGCGGAGGCTTTCATCTTCCACGGGATAAAGACAAAGAAAATAATCCCGCCGCTCAAGGAAACTGGAGTGGATGAAGAGGGCTACCTCATGGGGCTGATGGATGTGGTTGGGGAGCTGAAGAGGGAGATACTCGAATCGCTCAGGGCGGAGAAAATTAAGGAGGCGGAGTTTTATCTAGATACCATGAAGGCGATATACGACAGCACGCGCAGCCTGCGTTTCGCTGAAGCGGTGCTTGGAGGGTTTAGGAAGAAGCAGGATGTGGCGAGGATACAGATCGAAACCGCGGGGAGCGAGATACTCTCTTTCAGAAATAGGCGATGATCACAGGATCTTCATCGCGTTGCTGACCAGGAAACCGCTCGATGCAAGCTCATCGAACCTCTTTGATGCGGACCTTCTGTCCTTTTTTATCTCAGTAGCAACTTGGTCGTCAAGCTTTTTTGAGTGGATTAGTTTCTCCAGCTTTATTATTTTTGCCGAGTGCCTGCCACTGAGATATTTGCTCGCGGCGGCCTGTGTTATCCCTAATGCGCGCGCAATCTCGAGCTGGTTCATACCGTACTTCCGCTTCAGGACCTTCGCAACGGATATTCGCACAGCGGGGATAGTGAGCTTGAAAACCTCATCGCAGCTCGTGTACATTATTGTCCCTGGTCGTCGCCGAGGCCGAGCGCGTCCTGGATCGCCTTCTTCGCTCCCTTCTTCTTTATGTCGGACAGCAGCCCAGACCCGGCCTGGCCCTGGCTCGCCTGCGGCACCGAGGGTTTCCTTATGCTGCTGACCCCCTTGGATATGTCCTGCTTTATGCTCGACAACAACGAACCATGGCCCTGCATCTGCTGCGGCGGCATGGGAGCAGGCTGGGTTGGTGCCTTGGCCCTTGCGCGTGCAGGGGTTGCGGCCGGAGCGGGAGCCTGCTGTTCAAGCAGACCGCTAGCTATATCGGACAGGGCCTTCTTCGTGAGCTTTGTTGAATCTACCACCACCACATTCGCGCGCGTGTTTGCGACCGCCTCGCTCGCGTCCTCATAGTCCTTGCATACGACCGCCCTGACGCCCGGGAGCTTGTTCGCCGAGATGGCGTTGTCGCGCGCGTTGGTGCATATCATAACGGTCATGTCATACGACCCAGCGCTGCCCTTCAGGTCAGTCAGTAGATCTTTGACGTCGTTGCTCCTGAGCTCACTTATTATCACGCTGCTCCCCCCTCCGGAGAGCATGTTGGATGCAGCTATGCCGTAATCAATATTGTCGCTGATAATGTATACCCTCATGAAAACACCGTTTTACAGTATAAACTGGTGGAAAAAGCTATTAATACCTGCTTAAGCGGTGTATTATGCTTTTAGGTCCCGGTACTCCACAATCCGCCCGTTTCACCGCTTACGGCACACCCTCCAATGTCATAAAAGGCTATCGGATAGTCAGCCTGTGCTTGCCATGAGCCTATTCCTGCAGCGGAAATTGGTGCAGTGTAGATGTTTTTTGTATCGCCATACTGGGTACCCACACAATACAGATAACCTTGGTATGTAACACAACCAGAATATCGCAAATCAAGCGGATATGCCCCTTCATGCGTCCATGTCCCAATGCCAGTGCTTGAAATTGGTGCATAGTATTCCTGTGATACTCCAGTCACATAGATATATCCACCATAGATGTTAAAACTCATTATTCCAGTACCCTCCGCTGGCAGATCTATCGGTGACCATGATCCAAAAGTTCCGGAGCTTATTGGTGAATAGTAAGCCCCATTGTAAGACGGGCCCAAAAAACTAGAGAGGCAATAAACATCACTGCCAGAATATGTAGTGCATGGAACCTCAGGTATGCCGTTAACGAAAATATTTGGTGCATTTCCCACGTATGACCACGAACCTATCTCATTGTTGTTAATCTGCGCAGAATAAAGTACATTAGAGGGTGTTGCACCAAACTGACCCTCGCAATATATATAGCCACCTAAAATCTCACAACTGCCACCGGGATTCAGAAAGTTCCCGGCAAATACCCACGTGCCTATACCACTGCTAGAAATCGGAGCATAGTAGACAACATTTTTTGGCGCAGAAGCCTGGTCGCCAAAACAGAATATATCACCGTTGTAGATGGAGCATCCTGCGGTATCCGGCGTTATTGGAAAACTTGTTGTTGATTTCCAGGTTTTCACATTACCAGCAGATATTGCTGCATAATAGCTCAGGCCATAAGGCGCAGTTGTTGCCCCTACACAATAGATGGTGCCGGCTGTAGGTAAAAAAGCGGAAGGGGTTGTTGCAACTGCAGAAAGTACCGCAATCTGAGCAATCAGACCGCTCTGGCCATTAGAGGTATATTGAATCCATATGTAGCCCCTAAATGATGAACCGATCTTTCCGGAACTGCCAATGCCTGGGCACTGAACGACCATTGAAGAGGTTTGTTCAGGCTGCAACAGACCGGTAGAAGAACCATTGGCGAATACACCGGTAAAGGTTGGATTTGCAGTAGTGTTTGTACACGCCACTCCAGTAACAGTTATGGTTCCATTACTGATTTGGCCGAGATTAAATTCCACATAACCAGTGATATTCATAACCGGCTGCTGGCAGTTGAACCCGGACTCTGCTATGCATGATGTTGTTATGAAATTTGTACCACTAAAGAATCCTAATTGATAAAGTGCAGCTAGTATTACAGCAACAAGGATTATAGCCCACCCATAGGTGGTTAGGTATTCCACAGCACTCTGGAGCCTTAGATTGGTCATGTGTGTCGCTAGATATCGGGAAGAAAGCTATTAATACCCGTCCCCAACGCTTATATATGCTTAGGGCACAAACCCTATAATACAGAGGTGTAATTTTGTCAAGAGGATCAGAAACCCAGGTCGTGTGCGACCAATGCGGAAGGAAAGTCCCCAGGAACAAAGGGGTCCAGTTCGAGAAGGCGATAAGCTTCAACACTGGGATGCAGAACACCAACGACGTCCGTTTCTTCGAGAGGCGGAAGATCTGGTACTGCATAAGCTGCGCAAAGCACAGGGGAATCTTCGAGAAGAAGAAGGCACAGGCAATCCGCGACGCAAACCGGCCCGCATTCAACCCGCAAGGCCCGAAGCCGTGATTCTATGGTGATGAGCCCGGACGACCTCCTTATCTTCAGGGCGAGGGGGGAGAAGTCTGGTGCCAAGAAGAAGAAACAGCTCCAGCCGCAGGCAGCGCCGCCCGCGCCGCAGCCGGCAAATGTGGAGGCACCTCCGGTCCAACCACAGACAACTCCTAAACTAATGGCATTTCCGCAGCAACAATCAAAACCGCAGGTCGTCCAGCAGCCTCAACCCCGACCAAAGCCCCAACCACAACCTCGACATGTCCAGCAGAGGGCAAAAGCTAAACCTATAGTATCGCCTGGGGGAGAGGTACAGCCGCAGATGCAAAATCCAGAGCCCGCGCCGCCAGCGCCAGCCGTAAGCCCCGAGAGCATAGCAAAGGTGGCGAAGATAATCGCTGAACCGCCGCAGGTTGAAATGAACGTTTACGGAATCGATGCGGAGGCTGCTGAGGAGGCCACGATCGGCTACTCTGTTATTAAGCCGGAGAAAAAGCTCAGCAGGAAGGAATCTAAAAAGATCGCGGAGCACATGGCGTGCGAGCTTCATCCGTGGAGGAAGGGGTACGCAATCTGCGACTACTGCAAGAGACCTTTTTGTTATGAGGACATTATCGAGCACGACGGCACATACTACTGCCTCGATGACATAGATAAGGTCCCACAGGAAATGAGGACCGCGGAAGTGGTCAGGTACAGCCGCCTCAGCCTCATATCCGCGGTGTTCTTCATGTTCGTGTTCCTGATAGTCGTCTACTACAACTACGGCCAGATACACACGGTATTCATCGCAATGGCACAGAGCGGGCTCCGCGTATTCCTTTCAAATATCGGCGCACAAACAGAAATTCTGTTTGCGGAGTCAATCCTGGCGCTGCTCTCATTCGTCAATGCGATATTAGTCATCGCCAGCACTCGCATAAGCTTCAGGTTCAGCACTCTCGTCGGGCTGTTAACGGTGTTGCTGTTCAGCTACGAGTTCCTCAACACACAGCAACCTTATCTGGCGGCCGTAGCGGTACTGTCGTTCTCCGCACTCATCTCGCTGGCATATTCAAGGGTGGCTTACGAGACGCTCGAAGAAGAGAATGAAAAGATGAGCACGGGGCCGTTGGAGACGCTGATACCTAAGTCGCTGTGATTATCCGGTCATCAGGGTGCGGGTCTGGTATCTTCCGCGGCGTTCTATCTCCGCAAGCTTTGCAATCACATGCTTGGTATACTTCCAGTCTGAATAGAGGTATGCGTGCTCGAACTTTTTGTACAGTGAAGGACTTATCGAGCGCTTCATCAACAGCACGTCCAGCGCCTTTTCCTCGACCGAATTGGTGAACTCGCCGAGGCCGAAGTCAATCACCCACAGCCTGTTCTGTTTGTCGAGCATCAAGTTCGCTGGAGTGTAGTCCCCATGCACTAGGTCCTTGCTATGGATCAGCGCCAACTGCCCCGCTGCGTCCTCTATCGCACCTGTGAACTGGCTTTCCTTCTTTGCCAACATCAGATGGTTGAGCGTCTCGCCGTCTATCCTGCTCGCATAAAGCCTGTTTCCGCTGACCAATAGGAGGGTTGGGACGTTTACTCCGGCCATTTTGGCGTGCGCGGTGATCTTCGCCTCTGATTTTGTGCGCTGCGACCTGATTGCAGTGTCAAGCTGTTCGGCACGATAGTCCTTTTTTATCCTATCCTTTATTATTGCAGGGATTCCGGCGACTTCTCCGGCGAAGATGTCAGCCTCTGCGCCCTCCGCTACCTTTTTCTCCATATTACCACTTTATTTCCGCCTTGTCTGCCCTAAACTTCTGATCGATGTCGCATCTGTCAAGCGTGTCGTTCATTCCGTGCTCGAGTTTCTTTTCCGCGACTATCGCAATCATCGCACCGTTGTCGGCATTCAGGTCGTTCGGAGCAACAAACACATCAGCGCCGTGTGACTTGCCCATCATCTTCATCATTTCGCTGAGCCTCTTGCTCTGCGCTACGCCGCCGGAGAGTAGGATTTCCTTTTTCCTCGCAAGGAGAAGCGCGCGCTCCGCCGCCTCGCATAGCATCGCAAATGAGGTTTCCTGTATAGAGAAAGCGATGTCCTTGGAATTGACCCCCGCCTTCAGCATTCTCACAGCATTGGTTAACAATCCGGTGAATGTGAAGTCCATTCCCTTGACGGTGTATGGCATCTCGATGTATTTTCCACCCTCAGCGAGTTTTGCGACGCTCGATCCCCAAGCTGGATTGAGCTTTGCCTCCCTTGCAAAGCCGTCGAGCATGTTCCCGACTCCGATATCGAACGTTTCGCCGAAGACATGGTAATGCCTGAATGGCTCATCGATTATCCCGAGTATCTGCGAATTTCCGCCGCTCACGTAAAGGACAATAGGGTCCTTTGCATTTGCGATGTGCCGCGTTGCCTCGATGTGGGCAACGGCATGATTGACAGTAACAATCGGTATCTTATTTTCCAGAGAGATGGTCCTTGCGGCAAGCTGGCCGACCCTCAAACACGGCCCAAGTCCCGGTCCCTTCGTGTACCCGACCCCCTCTATGTCACCCATCTTCAGGTTAGCTTTTGAAAGCGCAGCCCGGATAACAGTTCCGATGTTTCCGGCGTGCTGGTCGGCAGCCTTCGCAGGGATTATTCCGGTCGTGCCGATCTCGTACATTACTTTCTCATTGGAGAGGACCTTGCCGTTCTCGACAATCCCCACTCCAAGAGTGTGGGCGCTACTCTCAATCCCCAAAATCGCCATATAATCACAAATAGACCGAGCAGTTATTTAAGCGATGTCCACGTTCGACTCCTTGAAGCCGAGCTTGGCGAGCACCTTCTTGACGTCGCCCTTGTGTTCGCCTTGGAGTTCGATTGTCCCGTCTCTTACGGTACCGCCGCATGCGAGAGCGCGCTTCAATTCCTTTGCGGTGCGCTCGATCTCATCCTGGCTCACCCCCTCAATGACGGTCATGTACTTATCGAACTTCGCCTTCTTCTGGAAGACCTTGATCTTCGACTCGGTCTCGCGGTCCAGTACCTTGCATACGCAGAGTTCCAGCGGAAGGCCACATCTCGGGCAAGTATCGGCCATTAGAGTTTGACACCCCTCTCGTTCAGGATCGTAAGTATCCTCGCGATGGTCTTCTTTATGTTCTTTGCCTTGGTGACCTTGCTCGCCACCCCGGTCGCGGCGACCTTCCTCCTCTCGATGCCAAGCTCAAGCTGGAGTTCGCCCAGTCGCGTTTTCAGAGCAGAATCAGGCAATGCCCTTATGTCTCTTTTCTTTATTCAAAACACCTTACTAAGAAGTGATTACTTAGTGTGGATTTAGATATAAAAAGCTATCTGTGGAATCGGTCACTTCAGGCTTTTTAAGCCCCATTTTTTCATCAGGAGTATGCCGATCGCAATTAGGAGCGCCCCGACCACCGTAATGGCAATGGAGAATGACAATTGTATAACCTCAACTAGTAAAGCAAACAGGCCAAAGAAGATCAGTAGAGTTACGGTGCCCTTCTTGCCAAACTTCCAGATAATGAAGGCTATAAGCCCTATCGGGATTATCGCTGAAATTCCGATAAGGTTGGTCTTTAGTATTAGGGAGGCTGCGATAATGACTATCATTATAGCCACTATCACGCCTAGCATCTTGAGCAGTAGACCCATTTTCGGCGTTCGCATGGAGACATTTGCGCATGACGCCTTAAATACCTTTAGCCGAAAAACCGCAACGACCAGATAACCTTTATAATGATTTATATCGCATTCTATACGCGGTTCATATGGCTAAACGAAGGGCTAAACCAGCCAAGGCAGCGAAGGCGAGGGCCACAGCGGCAGAAAAGATAGAAGCCCATCTGCATGGCATGACCGCGCAAATGAAGCGCCTCAAGTCGACCGACGACATCCAGATACCTGGACCGCTTATCGAGCAGGTCGTCGGGCAGAAGAATGCGGTTGACATAATCAGAAAGGCGGCGAAGCAGAGAAGGCATGTGCTGCTGATCGGCGCTCCCGGAACGGGCAAGACGATGCTGGCTCAAGCGATGGCGGAACTCCTTCCAGGTACGGAGCTTGAGGACATCCTGGTATACAGGAACCCGAACGATGAGAACGCTCCGATGGTCAAGTCGATGAAGACCTACCCAAACCCGCCGGTGGATGGAAAACTAGGGGACGGGGCTGGGAGGATGATGCTCCAGAAGGAAAGAATGAAGAACCGTATGGCAATCAACAAGGGCACATCGATCGTGACCCCTCTTGTCGCGATATTGGTGATAGGCCTCATTGCATTATCGTTCAGCGGTCTCGTGTCGGGATACCAGATACTGCTCATCGCTGCGCTTATACTTGGCATAATGGTATTCGGATCCGTGGCGCTCTTCACTTCGGGACTCACAAGGAGGGTGGGGATGATGCCAGGCCTGATGGACTCTTCGGAACCTAAGCTGATAGTAGACAACACCGGCCAGACACATGCTCCATTCATAGATGCGACAGGAACAAAGGCGGGGGCGCTCTTCGGCGACTGCCGGCACGATCCGTTGCAGACGGGCGGCCTTGGGACTCCAGCCCACCTGAGAGTTGAAAGCGGGGCGATCCACAAGGCGAACAAGGGAGTACTTTTCATTGACGAGATATCCAGGCTTGACCCGAAGGCGCAGCAGGACCTCCTTACGGCAATGCAGGAAAAGAAATTCTCAATCACCGGACAGAGCGAGATGTCGTCGGGTGCGTTGGTAAAAACGGAACCCGTGCCATGCGACTTCGTCCTTGTGGCGGCGGGCAACCTTCAGGACATACAAAACATGCATCCCGCACTGAGGTCCAGGATAAGAGGATACGGCTACGAGGTCTACATGGACTCTGAAATATCTGACAACGAAATGAACAGGGAGAAGATCATACGCTTTGTCGCACAGGAAATAAAGAAGGACGGGAAGATTCCCGCGTTTGACAGGGATGCGATTGAGGAGATAGTCGAAGAATCAAGGAGAAGGAGCGGCAGGAAGGGCAAGCTTACACTTATACTTAGGGACCTTGGCGGTCTCGTTAGGGCAGCTGGCGACATAGCAGTAGAAAAGGGTCACCACCTCGTCACAAAGGAGGACGTGATTGGCGCGAGGAGGCTCGCGAACCCGATAGAGGCACAGGTGATAGAGAAAGCTGTCGAGTACAAGAAGGACTACAAGCTGTTCAGCACGCGAGGATTCGCGATCGGAAAGGTAAATGGCCTTGCGGTCGTGGGCGGGATGGCCGGCACGCTCACATCGGGAGTTGTGCTGCCAATAGTCGCAGAGGTAACCCCGGCAGGATCCCGTGCCGAAGGGAAGTTCATTCCTACAGGAAGACTCGGGAAGATCGCATCGGAAGCGGTGAAGAATGTCAGTGCCATAATCAAGAAGCACCTTGGCAAGGACGTGGCCGATTATGACATGCACGTGCAGTTCGTCGGCACTCCGGAGGGAGTGGAAGGGGACAGTGCAAGCGTGTCGGTGGCGGTCAGCATAATATCGGCGATGGAAAGCATACCTGTCGACCAATCCGTGGCGATGACCGGTTCCCTGACAGTCAGAGGCGAGGTTCTGCCGATAGGCGGTGCGACCAGCAAGGTAGAGGCGGCGATAGCAGAGGGAATAAAGACTGTGATAGTCCCGTCCCGGAACCTGGATGACGTTTATCTTAACAAGGACCTGATGAAGAAGGTCAAGATAGTGGCTGTGAAGAACCTTGCTGAGGTAATACAGTATTCCCTCAAACCGAGCGCAAGAAGGGAACAAATAATAAAGGAACTGAACAAATTCCAACACGGCGTGGCAGGATAAGGCGACCAGAAAGTGAAAGAATGGCAAAGGACGACAAGAAGGAGAAGAACGACTCTAAACCGGAAAAGCTCATAGAGGAGTTTGGCGTGGAGATCGCGCGTGACGTGAAGGCCCAGAAGCCGCCGAAGTTCAAGACTGTGGCGAGGACCAGATCCAACATCATTTTTGACGAGAAGAAAGGCTTCCTCACCGTCGGAAGGAACATGGAGGAAAGAGCGTTCCTTAACATCGCCCAGACAAAGAGGTTCATGCAGACCGTGGCGATAGCAACAAAGTGCCACAAGTTCATAAAGGAAAACCTTCACACGTCCATCAGGGGGTTGTTTTACCAGCTGAAGTACGCGCTGGGAGAAGACATAGACGAGAATATATTCAACGAGCAGTCAGAATCCAATCCGCTGATCGAGGACATTGAAGCCTCGCTCGGAGTGAGGAGGGAGGACCTCAACCTCAACGCCACGAGAAGGGGCGTGCTTGCGGGCAACATGAAGGTGATGGACACCTTCGGCAATGAAAGGATAGAGATAGACACCAGCAAGATGGGTAGGTCGGGGTGGGCGATACCTAGCGATGTGGATAATGACATAAAGTTCGTGGACGTCAAAGCGAAGTACGTACTGGTGGTGGAGAAGGACGCTATCTGGCAGAGGCTTAATGAGGACGGGTTCTGGAAGAAGGAGAACTGCATACTCCTTTCACCGCAGGGCCAGGCCACAAGGGGAACAAGAAGGATAATCAGGAAGTTCGCGGATATGGGGCTGCCAGTATATGTGTTCAACGACGGGGATGCGTGGGGCTGGTACATCTACTGGACCATAAAGACCGGAAGCATAAACCTCGCTTATATAGGGGGAGACATTGCCACACCGGAGGCGAAGTTCCTAGGGATAACAATGGCGGATCTTGAGAAATACGAGTTCCTGAAGAAGATGACCCTCAAGGCCAACGAGGTGGACCTGAAGAGGGCGCAAGAAATGCTGGACTATCCATGGATAAACCGACATAAGGAGTGGGTCGGCGAGCTGAAGCAGGTACTAAAGCTTAAGCAGAAGCTTGAGCAAGACACCCTCCAGGGGCCGAGGCTCACCTTCGTCGGAGACTACATCCGTGAGAAGATAAAGGAGAAGAACTGGCTGCCCTAATCATACTCTTCATACTCTTATCACTGCAGACAGCTGTGGCAAACCAATCTTCTTCAGGAGCGCATCTGGATCCGCATAATACTCCTGGACTGCAGAGCTGATGCTCGCCATATCGCGCTTGCCGAGCTTGTTGAGCTGCTCGAGCACCTTCGCCCTGACCGCCTCCTCTGCGAGCAGGTCAGGCGGGGTGATTCCCAATAGCCTTGAAAGCAGGTCTCGGTACTGGACGCTCGGCAGGATTGGTGCCGCTTGGTGAGTCTTGTAGTCGAACTTGTAAATATCCGATAGCAGAACCTGCGTTTCTATCCCGGATATTTCCGATATCTGGATAATCTTCCTGTGTGGCACTCCGTTCTCAAAGACGACGGACGAAATCATCAACGCATCTATCACAGGGATGATATCCTTCGGCACGTCCATTGGCGCATGCTCGAGTCTGTTGATTATGTCCCTTGTCGATGATGCGTGGATCGTCGCCATCGATATCTTTCCGACATTCATCGCCGATATCATATCGTTGGCCTCAGCTCCCCTGACTTCTCCGACTATTAGCATATCAGGTCTCATCCTGAGGGCGTTCTTTACAAGATCCTCCATTGTAAGGTCCTCGCTGGTCTCCAGCCTGACAGTATTTTCGTGATATTGTGAATTGAGTTCGTAGGTTTCTTCTATCGTTACTATTCTTTGGTCGGGCCTGAAGAATGAAAACATTGCATTTAGAAGTGTGGTCTTCCCCGCCGCTGGAACCCCGCCGATTAGCAGGTTTGCAGGCCTTACCCTGAAGCCATCGGTGTACAACCAGAGTCTGGCGGCGATTTTGTAATCCAGAGTCCTGAGGTTTATCAGGTCGATCATGCTGATTGGCTTTGTCCTGAAATTTCGGATTGTGACATCATACCCAAGCGGGGATGTGATTATGTTCGCCCTGCTGCCCGATTCCATGTGGACATCCATGATATTGCCCTTCGCTGCCTGATTGGTCGCCCATAACTTCAGTTTGTTAACGAACCGATCAAGCTCGTCCCTGTCGGAAAACTTGTCTGGCAGCTTCCTGTAACCCACGCCGGATTCGTAGATGAAGACATTTTCTGTGTTATTGACCATTATGTCCTCGACCTTTGATGAGTCCAGTACGAATGGAGCTATCGGGCCCATGTCGTATACATCCTGCAGTATCTGCTCTATCTCTTCGTTGGTCGTGTTCGGGCTAAGCCCCCTGGCCGTCTGATAGACAAGGGTCTTCCTCTTCTCCATGTCGGTAACTTCCACGAATTTGCCAACCAACCTCTCGAGAATCTGGTCCTCTAGCCTGATAAGCTTGTCACTGAGCGCCATAAATGTCGGTTTATGTATGGTTGGAAAGGAATAAAAATCAGTTATTAGGGACGATTGCGTTGACTATGAACTCCGGAGTGTATGGAATCAATGCATCGTATGACTCTCCCGTGCCAATGAACAGTATTGGTATGCCTGTGGTGTGGGCGATGGATATTGCATTCCCACCCTTTGCGTCGCAATCCAGCTTCGTCAGGACGATCCCATCAATCTTCATCGCCTTGTTGAACTCCTTTATCTGCTCCGACAGGCGGTTGCCCGCGGTGCTCTCTCCAACAAAAAGTATAATGTCAGGCTTTGCAACTCGAACCATCTTCTCCATCTCTTTGATGAGGTTTTTGTTTGTCTCCTGCCTTCCGGCGCTATCAATCAACACTACGTTTATGTTATGAGCCTTTGCGTATGCAATTGCGTCGAATGCTATGCTTGCAGGATCGGCTCCGTAAGCGCTTTTGATCACAGGCACTCCGACCTTGTTCGCATGATGTTCAGTCTGTTCTATCGCAGCTGCCCTGAAGGTGTCGCTCGCCGAAAGGACGCTCGTGATTCCCTCCTTCTTCAGGCGGTGGGCAATCTTTGCCATGGTCGTGGTCTTGCCCGTGCCGTTCGGACCGAGGAATAGTATCTTCAACGGCTCTTTTCCGGCCCTTTCCTTTGCAAGGTTGTAGATGTTTACCCCCGCACCGCTCTTTGAAAGTATCTCAAACAGCGAATCCCTTACCATCTTTACCAGTTCCGGCTGGAGGTTGCGGGCGTTTACCTTTGCTGTGGTCAGTCGCTCCCTAAGGCTTTCGGTGAATGCATCGGTGGTGTCGAACGACACATCAGACTCCAGCATGGAAACACGGATGTTCTCAAGGAAGTTGCTCACCTCCACCTCGTTCAGCTTGACGGTGGGGATGAAAACGCTCTTGATCTTCGTTGTAAGGGATAATTTTATTAGCGGCTCCGGTTTTTCCTCCCTTTTCTCTTTGTGCTCTTCTCTTTTTGGCCCCTGCTTTCTTTCTTCGGGCTTTTTCTCCTCCTTTTTCTCTTCCTTCTTCGGTTCCGGCCTCAGCTCTTCGTGCCTTTTCTCCTCCTTTGCCTCTAATTTCTTTTCGGCCTTAGGCTCGGGCGGTTTTTCCTCCTTCTTTTCCTCCTTTTTCTCCTCTTTTGCCGGTTCAGGTTCTGGCGGGGCCTTTTCCTCCTGCTTCTGTTCCCACTGCTCCTCCTTTTTCTCCTCGGCGACCGCCTTTTCCTCGTGCTTTATGAATCCCTTTACGGCCTCGGAAAGCTTCTTCCTTAAACCCTCGAACATTCATACCACAATCAGTGGGAGAGCTCGTTTATCTTGTACGAAATCTCCATCAATGCAGCCTCGAGCTCCCTCTTCGTCCTGCCCAGACGGTTGAGGTGCTGCTGCTCTTCTTCCATCTCTTTTGCAATGAACGCCTTTGCGCCGTTTATGTCCTTCTCTACGAAGAATCCCGCTCCGACGGCAACGACAAAGGTCTTGTCATTGGTTATCTTGCCGCTCGCGAACACCCCGTGCCCGATCGGCTGCATAGTGTTCTTGTCCTTGATCTCACTGACATTCTCAAGCGTCTTCTGCGCCGTCTCGCAGTCCTTCAACAGCTCCAACCTTGCGTTGACCTCGTTAGCAAGGCTCATGTACTGGTTGTTGTACATCTGCTGGATGTACCTCAGCTCCTCCATAGTCCCTTCCCTTGCCTCTGCATCCTGCTGGGGCGTGCTTGGTGCTGAAGGTTTCTTGTCGGCCATAACATCACTTCTTCTGCTCCTCGACCTTGGTTATCTGGACCTGCAGCCCGCTAACTCCCTCCTTGCTGCCCAGGCTTACGAGCGCCAGCTCCCTCGCGTGCTTTGCGCTCCTCGCCTCGACCTCGAGGCTGAACTTCCTTTCTCTTATGTTTCCCTCTATATGGAACTTCATGAAATCACTTTAGTATCAATCCCCGACATCCAACCCTTCGACGAGCCTGTTGAGCTCGTAGCCGGTCGTGCTCTCCCCGGCTATCAGGCCCTTGCTGTTTGATATCGTCGCCAGTCCGATGCTGAGCGATCCGGTGTTGGCGGTGGTGCTGGTCGATTCGAACCCCGATGTCTTGTCCAACTTCTCCTTCTGCTCATCGGAGGCGCGGTTGTTCACGACCAGGCCTTTGTTGGTAAGTATATTATTAGCCCCTACTGTTTTAAATCCCCCCACGTCGTACCGGATCACCTCGACTCCGAGGATGTCGCCGATCTGCCTGACCGCCTCATGTGAGTACTCGGGGTTGATGATTGCAAGCTTGTCGTTTGCGATTATGTTGTTCCCGACTGCATTGAGTCCGCTGTCTATCACTGCGATGTTGATCCCCAACTTCATCGATTTGAGGCGCTCTACCTCGTAGTCCTCCACTAGGCTGGAGATAAGCACGCCATTAGAGTTACCCCTTACGAAAAGGCCAACCATGTCGGTACCGAACACGGACAGCTCCACGGGGTCCACCTTTAGGTTGTTGCATATCATGCCACATATGCTTTGGTTGACTCCGTACCCGAAGAATACGTACTTGTCCGTCGCGCTTCCGAAAACGCCGATATAGTCGCTGCCCTTGATTGCACATTTGGCTGCGCCCATTGCATCACGAAATAATCAGACTTAATATTTAACTGCCTTCCGTTCGCTCACTTCTTGGCGGGCGGGGCGGCCTTGTGCGACTGGGCCATCGGCTTGGTTTCCTCCTTCTTCTCGACAGCTGGCAGCTGCTCCTTCTTGCCTATCGAGAACAGCCCTTTCTTTTCCTGTTTCTGCCCGGCTGCCTGCTGCTTCGGCTCCTCCTTTTTTGGTTCGGAGAACGGAAGCACGTCGGCGGTGTCGGTGCCTATTTTCACCCTTAACTTAAGAGGTAGCATGCTCTTCGCATAGTGCTTGAAGATAAGGTTGTTGAGCGTGTATGCGATCTTGACGTTTTCCTCCTTGATCTTCGTGTAATGAGCGACCCTCTCCCTCACGAACTTCACCGCCTTCCGGGCACGCTTCGTGCGTGGCTGGGTTACCAGGTACTTCCTGATGTTTAGGGTTAGGAGTCTTTCTGCCATTTACTCATCCTTGTTCGGTATCCTCATCTTCGTCCTCCTCCAGTCGCGCTTGAAGACGTTGAATTGCAGCCGTTGGTGCGTCCTTATCCTCGCGATGAACGGTAACTTTCTGGATTGCTTCATCCTCTTTCCGAGCTTCATCTTCAGCGTTCTGGTTTTCTTGGACATGAACATCATTTCATTTGTGCTTGTATTCTATCTTTGTTTCCGGTGTGACAGTGGCGCGCTCCAATATCTGGAGGAGCTGCTTTTCCGTCAGCTTTCCGTTGATCCTGTTTTGCTGTGCGAGCGAGATTATGAGGTTGACCAACTGTTGGTAAAGTTCCGTGTTGGATATCCTTACATTCATCAGCCTTTCATACGCGGCGGGTTCGAGAAGGCGCAACATCGCATCCTTCCTTTGCCTTTCAGCCAATATCATTTTCTGGCGCTCCATCAGCGCCTTCTGCATTCTTTTTTGTTCGCTCTCTTCTTCGGACATGCGGACACTTATGCCGGTTGGGCGTTCTTCAGCTCCCTGCTGAGCCTGTCGAGGAACGACCTTCCCTTCGGGGTTATTACGCGCCCCTTCTTCGTCTTCTTAATATAATCCAATCCCTCCAGCGAGGCGAACGCGTCACGGATGATGCTCCCTCCGGCCTTTACGTGGTGGTGGCGGTGCATGCCGTTGTGCTCCTTCCCTGATCCATATCTGGTCCTCAGGCGTGATACGCCGAGCGGGCCGTTCAGATACACCTGCCTGAGTATCGAGGCGCTCCTGAAGTAATAGAAGTCCGGGTCCTCCGGTGGGCGCTCCTTGTCGGCGCCTGACTTCACATAGTTTATGTAATCCGGCTTCTTGATCTGCCCCTTCAGCTTCTCAGCTGCCAGCCTGACCAGTTCGGATCCCTTTACATCGAATACATTAGCCATTACATCTCCCAAATTGGCTGTAGAAACAGCAATTAGAAATGAGCTTTACAGTCAGTATTATGTCGGGAACCTATTAAAATCTTTGGTTTTTGCGGCTCTCGGCAGGGGAGCTACTTCTTCTGCTTCCTGATCTGGGGCAGCATCATTTTCCACGCAAGCACGCCTGCGAGGATTACTATCACCACAACCAGTATAACCGTAGTTGTGCTTATCCCACCGCTGCTTGAGCCACCTGTTCCGCTGGATCCTCCACCGTTGTTATTCACGGAGGTGGTGGTGTTGTACCCCCCTCCGGACGAGACAACAGACGTGGAACCGCTCCCACCGCCGCTCAGTGAGACGGCAGCGTAGTACACGCTCTGCAGCAGGGGGTTGCCGTTGCCTCCGATGCAGTATATCGCGGACCCCGAGGATGTACAACTTATGTCGGTCGTCCCGGATGCCGGATAACTCGGGGAGGCCTGCCACTTTCCTATCCCCGAACCAGTAAGGCTTGCATAATAAGTGACATTGGACCCGCTTCCCGGCACGCAGTAAAGCTGTCCGTTAGCGACGTTGCAGCTTCCGAACGCCATGGCGTTTGGATAAGGGGTAGTACTGTACCACTGCCCGACTCCGCCGCCAGACACCGACGCATAGTAGGTCTGGTTTGTCGGGTTGCCGTTCTGCAACAGCCCTCCTACGCAGTAGATGTATCCTCCGCTGATGGCGCAGCTCTGCCCGTTAATCAGGATTGGATATCCGCTCGTGGCTTGCCATGCGCCGATTCCAGTTGAGTTGACTGATGCATAGTAGACATTCTGCACTCCCGCATAGCCGTTGTAACCTCCGACGCAGTAAATGTATCCATTGCTTATCGAGCACGTATGGTAATACACCTTGAGCGGATAGTTTGTCGTAGCCGTCCAGTTGCCGACATTGCCGTTGCTTATCGGGGCATAATACGACGTGTAAACGTTCTGTCCTCCGACACAATAGAGGTAGCCGCTACCGGCTGCGCATGACTGTTTAAGTATAAGTGATGGATATCCAGTCTCGGATGTCCAGGTTCCGACGCCAGTGGATGTTACCTGCGCGGAATAAACCGAACGCGATGTTCCGGATGTTGTTGTTCCACCGAGGCAGTAGATGTAACCGCTGTAATAATTGCATGATTCCTGCTTTATCGGCTGCGGGTACTGAGTCGTGGACTGCCAGAACTGCGCGCTGGCGCTTCCGACAAGCAACACCGCCATAACCAAAACCAGACACATTCCCGCTCTGTTCATGCATACACCCGTTAGGGCTTCAGAAGTCGTTTATTTATAACTTTCTGGATGCTTCGCAGAAAGTCTTATATAGAAGCTTGAGCTGAGGTACTCCGGTGTGGTTATGGCAATCGGAACTACAAGAACACAAGCTGCGGTGCAGGAAGAGAAGAAGAGCGATCTCCAGAAGATGATCGACGGCACTATGGTGCCCCAGGGCCCGACAGCAACCTACTGGCATGAGGCCGGAAAGGAGGAGGAAAGGCAAAGAGATTGGGCGAACCGGACCACTGAGAAAAGATTGCAAGACCTTCATGTAATCTTTAGCTCTAGCCTCCTGGCAATAGAACCGAGGCAGGAAACCAGGCCTATGCCAACCGAGGCGGAACAGCTCCGCGTGGCCGCAGATATTCATGAAACGGTTGAGGCTGAACGAAAGAGAAAGGAAGAATTTTATGCAAGAGCTGAAAGGGCGGAACAGCGAGAGTTCTACCTCAAGCAGGGAGTAGAACTTGCAGAGACCATGGCAAAGTCAGGCTACCAGTGGGCAGACCACACTATGCGGGAGTATGGACCTGCGCTCATGGTCTTGCTTGGGGAGAAGGCGATGGCAAAGATACAGCAGCAGGACTTCCACCACGCGCAGGAAATATATGAGGACGCTGAGATATACGCCGAAAAGCTTGGCAGGTACCAGGTTAGACAGGTTCACTTCGCTATGGCAGAGCTCGAGAGAATCAGAAGCGAGAGGAAGGCGGAGGAACTTGCTGAGGAGCAGAAAGGTATTTCTAAGAACCGACTTCTACTAAGGTCCGGTATACCCTCGAAGCACAATTACTAAGCATAAGCCAAACCTTTTATAATTTAGTTCCTTCTGCTTATCATGGCGAGGGCGAAAATCTCCATCATAGGCGCAGGGAAGGTTGGTTCTACGCTTGCACAGCTCCTTGCGTACAAAGAACTCGGAGACATAGTGCTCTGGAACAGGACCGCCGGCAAGGCGCAGGGAGTGGCATTGGACATCGAGGAGAGCGCGCTGATAGAGCAGTTCGACCTGAAGATCAAAGGTACGGGCGATTATTCCGACATAAAGGACAGCGACGTGGTAATAATCACTGCAGGTGTCCCGAGGAAAGAGGGAATGTCCCGCGAGGACCTGCTCGCTGTGAACGCCGAGGTGATCAAAAGCACCTGCGCACAAGTGAAGAGATACGCCCCGAATTGCGTTCTCATTGTGATGACAAACCCGCTCGACTCGATGGTCTACCTTGCAAAGAAGGTGACCGGCTTCCCGAAGAACAGGGTTGTTGGGCAGGCAGGAGTATTGGATTCATCAAGGTTCAGCTATTTTGTGGCGACAGAACTAGGGCGAGCTGTTGAGCAGGTTTCAAGCGTAGTGCTCGGAGGACACGGAGACTTCATGGTTCCACTGCCGAGATACACCAGTGTTGCCGGAATTCCAGTTACCGAGCTGATGCAGAAAAAGAAAATTGACGCACTCGTTGCGAGGACAAGGGATGCCGGAGCGGAAATAATAAAACTGGAAAAGGACAGCAGCGCGTTCTACGCACCCGACTACTCGCTTGTGAGGATGGTCGAATCGATACTAAAGGACAAGAAGATGATACTTCCCTGCGCAGCATACCTTGACGGCGAATATGGAATAAAGGGCATCTTCATGGGCGTTCCGGTTGTTCTGGGTGCAAAGGGCGCGGAGAAGATCGTGGAGCTCGAACTCAATAAGGGCGAGAAGAGGCTCCTAATGGAATCGGCAGCGAAAGTGAAAGACTCGCTGAAGCAGCTGATGTGAAGATTATCGGGTGATATGATGGTGAAGGAAAATGGGTTGCCGGAAGGTTTCAAGAAGGGTTTGGAGGACATAATCGCGGCGGAGTCGAAGATCTGCAAAATCGACGGCCAAAAAGGGAGGCTGTACTACAGAGGTTACAAAATAGAAGACCTAGCCGAGAACTGCACATTTGAAGAGACGAGCTACCTCCTTCTTTACGGAAAGCTCCCAAACAGGAAAGAGCTGGACCAATTCAACAAGGAGCTTTCGAGGATGAGGAACCTTCCGAACTATGTTGTGGAAATACTCGAGAAGGTCGTGCCAAAAACCACACCGATGGAGGCGCTCCGTACCGCAGTGTCGGCGCTGGCAGGCGGGGACGATGATATAAAGGACATAAAGACCGACTACCACATCGCAATCGGCAAGTCCCTGATCGCGAAGTTCCCGACAATCGTCGCTTACTGTTACAGGATAGAGAAAAAGCTCGAGCTAGTAAGGCCAAACCCGAAGCTTGGGCTTGCTGCCAACTTCCTCTACATGGTCAAGGGCAAGGAGCCGAACGACGTCGAGACGAAGGCGATGGATATGGACATGGTCCTTCACGCAGAACACGGATTCAACGCATCCACATTCGCCGTCAGGACCACCGTGTCGACGCTGAGCGACATGTACTCTGCCATGACGACGGGAATCGGCGTGCTGAAGGGGCCGCTCCACGGAGGCGCGGCGGAGGCGGTGATCGCGCAGCTCAAAGCGATAGGAACGCCGCAGAAAGCCGAGAAATATGTGAAGGAGACGCTTGCAAATCACGGGAAGATGATGGGGATAGGCCACAGGGTCTACAAGACATGGGATCCCCGTGCAAAGATATTGAAGAAGGAGGCGAAGAAGTTCAGCGAGATAGAAGGGGACATGACCTGGTACAACATCGCCGAGCGGATCGAGAAGATAATGATAAGCGAGAAGGGGCTGTATCCGAACGTGGACTTCTTCTCTGCGATAGTCTACAGCGACCTAGGGCTCCCGATAGAGCTCGACTCGCCGATATTCGCGCTGGCGAGGATTTCAGGATGGACCGCCCATGCGCTCGAGCAGTACGACGACAACAGGCTGATAAGGCCGCTCGAGTGGTACACCGGTCCGATGGACCTGAAGTTCGTGCCGATTGACAAGAGGAAATAACGGCTTATGATTATGAAGTACACAATAACCCTGATTCCCGGGGACGGGATAGGGCCGGAGGTCAGCGATGCCGCGCGCAGGTGCGTGGACGCGGCGGCGAAGAGGCACGGCTTTGAAGTAAAGTGGGAGATAGCCCTCGCCGGTGAAACGGCGGAGAAAAAATTCGGCTCTGTGCTCCCAAAGTCAACGCTGGAATCGATAAAGAAAAATAAAGTCGCGCTGAAAGGGCCGCTTACAACGCCGATTTCGGAGGGGTTCAGGAGTGTGAACGTGGAGTTGCGACAAAGACTCGACCTTTTTGCGAACCTCAGGCCGGCAAAGCACTTCGAGGGGATAAAATCCAGATATGGTAAGGTGGATCTCGTAGTCGTTAGGGAAAACACCGAGGACCTTTATGCTGGAATAGAGTTTGACGAGGGCACGCGCAGCGCTGGTCAGCTGATAAGATTTGTGAAATCAAAGTTGGGCAAGAAAATAAGGAGGGACAGCGCCATTACGTTGAAGCCAATATCAAAGACCGCAAGCGAGAGGATAGTCAAGTTCGCATTTGATTATGCGAAGGACGAGAAAAGGAAGAAGGTCACTGCGGTCCACAAGGCCAACATAATGAAGTTCACGGACGGACTGTTCCTGAAATGCGCGCAGCGGGTGGCGAAAAAATACCCAAAGATGCAGTTCGAGGACATGATAGTAGACAACATGTGCATGCACCTCGTCACGAAACCGGAGGACTATGACGTGCTTGTCTGCCCGAACCTCTATGGAGACATAATCTCCGACCTTTGTGCCGGGCTAGCCGGCGGGTTGGGGATCGCACCGAGCGCAAACATCGGAAAGGATTGCGCGGTGTTTGAGCCGGTCCATGGCAGCGCGCCGAAGCATGCGGGAAAGGACGAGGCCAATCCAACCGCATGCATACTCAGCGCGGTGCTGATGCTATCGCATATTGGAGAGAAAAAGGCGGCGAAGGACTTAGAGGATGCTGTGCTGGGTGTGATAAAAGAGAATAAATTCGTGACGTACGATATAGCAACAGGCAAACCGGTGGGGACAAAGAGGATGACCAGCGAAATAATAAGCAAAATAGGGAAATAAATGGCGACAATTGCAGAGGACATAGCAAAATACGTTCACTTCACCGACTACTTTGACCTTTCGAAAGAGACAATCCATTCAGCAAAGCTGAGGATAATCGACACAATGGGATGCGCGATTGGAGCATCACAGGAAAAGCCGTGCAGGATAGTAAGAGAGGTCGCCACAGGCATAGAGACCAGTTATTCTGCCTCCGTTCTGGGGACTTATTACAAAACCACACCGTACCTGGCAGCGTTCGCAAATGGGACGATGTCAAGATACTTCGATTACAACGACACATACGACGGGAAGGAGTTCTCGCACCCGAGCGACAATATATTTCCAATCCTTGCGGTGGCGGAGGCGGAGAAAAAGAGTGGGAAGGACGCGCTTCTTGCCGTGGTGCTTGCGTACGAGATACAGGCAAGGCTCGCCGATGCGGCGTGCCTTTGGAAGCACGGGTGGGACCACGTAATATATGGTCTTGTTTCTGTTGCTGCGGCATCGTCAAAACTGATGGGGCTCACGATCCCCGAAACAGCACATGCAATAAACATCGCCCTCAGTTCACACATGACTATGAGACAGGTAAGGGCAGGGGAACTTTCGATGTGGAAGGCACCAGTGTTCGCAAACTCGGCGAGGAATGCAATCTTTGCTGCGATGCTTGCAAAGGAAGGAATGACCGGCCCGGCGCCAATATTCGAGGGTGAAATGGGACTTTGGAACGACGTGACAGGAAAATTCATGATCGACACGAAGAAGTTCGGAAACAAAAAGAACAGGTTTAAGATAAACGAAACGCTCATCAAGTTTTATCCGGCTGAGACAAGAATCCAGACAACAATT
>DAHXLY010000020.1 GCA_027365735.1 Microcaldota archaeon | reverse complement strand
ATCATAATCTCCGGATGGATTTGTGTTGCCGGAAGAGAATGCGAGGTTTATCGTAAGCAGCGGTATGTCATTTGTAACTATTGAGTTCGCACCTGGCTGGTCAGTGATTGCTGCGTTGACCGTGTATATGTTTGTGCCTTCGCTGTACGGGTTGCTAGCGATGAAATTGGCAGAGGAGACAAGGCCGTTGTACACGAAGACGTTTCCTGCGAGTGTAGTGCTCGGCACTATCTCGAATGCTATCGTGTTCGTGAGGATTGTGTTGTATATTACCGAAGTCGCAGGGGAGCCGTCCAGTATCCAATTCGCTGTGTAGCCGTTGACACCCGGCGCGCCTCCACTGATCCCGTTTATTGTTATTATAGTGTTCTGTCCGACGTCTAGGTTGGTATTTGTCACGTTTATGAAGCCGCATGTCAGCGTGCCTGTGCCTGCGCACGGCACTATGGTGGGAGCTGCGCCTGCGCTGTTAACCGCAAAGGAAAATGCGAAGACGCTGAAGAGCATCAATGCTAGAACGGAAAACCTATTTGGATTCATGTTAACCCCCTGCTAATTAAATAGAGAGGAGCATTTAAAATGCTTATTGCAGCTTCGCTGAATCGAGGGATAACCTGCAGCCGACCGTCTGAAAATTGCGCTACTTTCCGACAAAATCCCCGATGGTCGCGCTCTCCGAGACCTTGTTTGTGTATGCCCTGCTCTCCTCCACCGCATCCTCTGTCAGCTTTATCCTGAGAGCCTTCTCCAGTTTCTTCGTGAGCTCTATTGTGGGTTTTGTCTTCTGTTCCTCCACTCTCACCAGCAGGTGCTCCTTCTCGTTCAGCATCTCGGCAAGCACTTTTATCGGCAGGTGCATCTTCTCCCTAGCCCTTCTGACCGTGAATCCGTAGTCCTCGATCAGCACCTTGTCGTCATCAGAAACCTGCCTTGGCCTTGCACTCGTCGCCTGCATCTTCGCCTTCTTCGGTTCTGCGTAAGACTCGGTTCTTATGACCTTCTTCCCCTTGGCACATTTCGCGCACGTCCTCATCTCGACGTTCTCGATGTTCAGGACATAGACGGTCTCGGTAGGTCTTCCGCACAGTTCGCAATCCTCCATTTTTCCACCCAATAATATTATGCAAGAAGAATTAAATATACTTTTCTATGATTCGGCTATGCAATTCAATGTGCTCTGGAAGAGGGAGAATAACCAGCGACGCGTCACGTTCCAGCCGCACCACAGAAAGTACCAGCCGAGAATAAAATTTCCTTGATAGTTTTGCTGCACCGCCTGTACCATCCAGGCTACCAATCTTTTGCAATGTCCTGTAAACGGACCTCTCTGCAATACCATCATTGATGCCGAGAAGACCAAATCTTTCTTCAGAAGACATCGGCAATATCTGATGAACGGATACGGCATCGTCCATTTTGTTGCAGAGTAGACGTTTTACGGTGCCTACAAAATTACGGGACCCGCCTCCGCTTTTCCAAAGATACTTGATATCAGACCATAATCCTTTTCTACTTTGTCTACCAGAGATATACTACCTAAAGGTAGTGTTACGTTGTTCGTCATGTAATCAATGAAGAATGCGTAACCTATCTTATAGGTTTTTAGGATGTGGCGAAGTTAAGTTTTAATATACAAATGCAAAGCGTTTGAATATGAAAGTAATGTTTGCCATAATACTAGTGCCTGATGGTATCACTTACCGCAAGATTTCCGACCTATCGGAAGGGATAGCTGCCAAATACCGAATACGCACCTCCCGCCGGTACAAAAAAATCCCATTTCACCTGTCCCTATTCTTTCAAAGCAAAAAGATAAATGATAAGGATGTCAGGAAAATTACAATCAGGCTAAAAGGCGAATGTACGAAAACTAAACCTTTTGAAGTCAAGATAGATGGGTTCGGGTGGTACGCCGCGAGGGCGCGAAATTCCACGAGCTACTATGTTTGCTTGAATGCCACAAGTGATAGGCACTTAAACGACTTGTACCGAGTGGTCAGTTCTGCAGTCAACGAGTACGTAGATGTGAAGCTCGATAGGTTTGTACCGCACATAACTCTAATCAGGGATGGTCTAGACAGAGAGACGTTTCACAGAATTAAAAATGAATACGAGAATGCAGAGTTTAACAAGCGCTTTGCTGTAAAATCAGTCGTAATAGGAGTACAAAGGCTGAATGCCGCGTGGGAGTTCAAAAAAATACACTTCAAGCCGAGCATTCGCCAAGTTCGCCCTGAAAGAGCTGTTAGATGACGGGGATCATTTCTGTAACCTTTACGCAAGGACCGGAGAAGGCGTATTTCAGAATGTTTTCCACATAGCGTTTCATGGGGAGAGCAAATATGAGAAGGTCAATCCAGTTGGTATACTTGCTTATCAGACTGGTTTACTATTATCCTTTCCGGGTCCACCCACTTCAGCCCCTCCTCCGTGAGCTCGAACTCGCCTCTTCAAGTCCAATGGCTCCCTTTTAAGCAATATGCACCTCTTAGCCTATTGCAAGGATTACGGCGCCGGCCACAGCAATAAGGAGGCCTATCGCCTGCACCTTGCTCAGCCTCTCCTTGTAGACAAAATAGGCAATGGCTATGACAATGAAAGGGCCGAGCAGCTGGGCTATGCTTGCTATCGATAGGCTTTTGAGCGTCACGGTTACCGCCCATATACCGTTCCCGGTGCCGTCGAGAAGCCCAGTTGCGGCGCCGAGCAGCACAATGTGCTTTATGTTGGTGTTCCTCCCTATTCTCTCTGTCTTCCTGCCCTTGAGCACCCCGAATACAAGCAGTATAGCGGCGAATCCGACCATCCTTGATACTATGATTGGCGCGGCTATCTGGCCTGAGGACACTATGGAAGAGGAGAGGAACATCCAGTATATTGCCCACGACACATTCCCGAGTATTGCCGGTGTAAGCTTCCTGTCTATGCGCAGTTTCCTCTTCTCGGTATCGAGGAAGGCGAGCCCAAATATCATTATCGCGCCGGCCACCGCCTCCAGGGTCGTTATGTGTTCGCCAAGGACTGCGACGCTGAATGCTATTATCAGCAATGGCTGCACTATGCCTATGCTGTACGCTTTTGAGACCTGCTCCTTTTCGAGGGAGTCGAAATAAAGAAAGTCGCCGCCCATAAAGAATATCCCCGATATGGCTGCCAGGATGAGCGCGTATGTGCTCATCGCGTTGAAGTACAACAGATACATCGCGAGCAGCGGGAGTATGCCGAACCCTATCACGAAGATGGCGGTCCTGGCGTCCCTCACCTTATCCGCCACCCTCTTTTGTATCACTCCTGATACAGCGAAGATTGTAGTCGCGAGAAGCGCAAGTTCTATTGCATAGTCGAGCATTGCACCACAGATTCAGACCTAATGAATAATGCGCATTAATAAAGCTTCGTGCCCTATTACTATGAATTTCATGGCTAGAGCGAGAAATCAACCTCAGGAGATGAAGCCTCCGAAGCCGCGGATAAATAACAGGGGAGCGAGGGCTGCGCTGACCTTCGCTATAATAGTGCTCGAGCTTGCGCTGATATATTTCATCTATATAACGCCACAGCTTGGCCTTGCCGCGCAATGGATATCCGCAATACTCTCGCTCATGCTCGCCGGGATATTCATAAGGGACATCAACGGCCTGATTGGTTGGTGGGGCACGTATCTCACTTCTACAAAAAGGGGCATATCGTTCATAGACAGCATATCTAAGAGATACAAGTGGTTCTGGAACGGAATGGCGACGTGGGGCATAGTCCTTGGACTGGGGCTCCTCTCATATCCGTTCCTAAAGGGAAAGATTGACAAGAGGCTCTTCGTTTTCGGGCTCATCTCCCTGCTCTTCATGGAGTATTACGTCCTTACAGCGGCGTTCTCCGGATTCCAGTTCATAAACCTGCCGCAGCTGCAGATAGCGCAGCCTTCTGGAGGCAGCCTCCTTACCGGAGGGTTCTCCCCGCTTGCTGTTGTATATTATATAGTGACGCTCGTCTTCGGGTTCACCGGCTTGTTCATGGCGCTGCTCCTCTATAACGCAGGCACCATCGTGCTCAAGGCGCTGCTCTACACCGGCAGCGTTGTGTCCGGCAGCCCGAACAACTCAATACTGCAGGGCGTAGTCCCTGGGGTTGCACCCCTGATCCCGGGAATAGACATACCGCTTGTAGCCGGCATCGCATCGCTTGCGGTTCTGCTCATAGTGCACGAATTCGCCCACGGCATACTCTCCAGGATTGCAAAGATCAGGGTCAAGTCAATCGGCCTCCTCATGCTGGGAATAATCCCGATAGGAGCGTTCGTAGAGCCTGACGAAAGGCAGCTCTCGCGGCTGGATTCGACGAAGCAGAGCAGGATACTCGCAGCAGGAAGCGCATCGAACTTTGTCTGGTCTTTCATATTCTTCCTTCTCCTCAGCGGACTTCTCACGTTCATATATCCGAACGTCGTGAACGTGTACATCGGGAGCACAGCTCCTGGATACCCGGCTGCGAACGTGCTCCAGCCCGGCATGCAGATACTTTATATCAACGGATACAAGATTTACAACATAACGACGCTGGAGAACGCAGAGGCGAACGTGAAGCCTGGCGACACCGTAACGATGGTGACCAACACGGGCACATACAGCTTCACCGCGATAGCTGTGAACGGATCATCGAGAGGATACATAGGATACACGCCGTATGAGGCGGTGCCAAACACGCCGCAGGGCACAGTCACGGAGTTCCTATATTCATTTTTCTCACTTTCGCTGCTGTTCAACATATCGCTCGCGGTGATAAACCTGTTCCCAATACCTATGTTCGACGGATGGAGGCTCTACAAGGCGAACATAAAGAGCAAGAGGGTTGTCAGGTGGTTCGCGATATTCATAACATTGCTGCTGGTGATAAACGTGCTCGCGTGGGTCCTCGTCGGGCTGCGCTGATCAGAGGTTCCTCATCTTGCCTGCTGTCCAAAAGTCAATGGTAGAACCATACAGAGGGGCTATCTTTCCATCTTAGACCGCACATTTTGCGCCGTTTCTCACATTTAGTGGCGAGGTTAAGTTTGTAATCAGGCCTGTTATGCTTTCCCATCGGCCACTCTTAGCCATGCTCCACTATTGATGAAAGCCAGTACATGGTCTTATTCCACTTGAATGCGTTCGAGGAGCAGCATGTGAGCCGGAACAACCTTAATCTTGCCTTCCTTCACAGCGAACTCCTCTTCTTTATCGTATGAAACTATGGTGCCTCTATTTACATGGAACTTGTGCATGAATACACTGATGCCTTTTGAAGAAATTTTGCCGAACTTTATTTCAATCGGCATGGGCTTTTCTTTGCCAAAAACCATATCTACCTCATTTTTATACGCATCTCGCCAGAAGAATTCGGCGCCGAGCCGATTGACTATGAGCCACTCGAAGGCCTTAGAACGAGACGTTTCATCGTTGCTGAATAATAGATCCACAGATGCTATTGTTGGATAGTATTTTTTTAGTTTTCTCTCGCTCTTTCTCTGGTTTCTGGAGTAATTGTAGAGCTTTTTAATAAGCTGCGACTCCTCAAGATAAAATAGGTAGCTGGAAAGTGTTTGGCGTGTAAGCTTCAGCTCGTTAGCAAGTTCGGAAAGTTCTAGCATCTGCCCTGGCTCGTCCATGAATATATTGATAAGCGATTCCAGGATACTTGCATCTTCTATTTTGAAGAGCTGCGGGATATCCTTGTAGACAATCTTATCGACTATGCCCTCCCTTATGTATTTTCTTATTGCCTCTTTGTCTCTGATACCGACTAACTCAGGAAAGCCTTGGATTTGCATATATTCTTCAAATAACTGTAGTCTCTCACGCATATAAAGGTGGGGATGTTCAATCAATTTCTGTTGATCCCTAAAACAAATAAATTCACTGAATGATAATGGATTTACATGGAACTCGAATATCCTGCCAGCCAAACTTTCTTTTGTGTGTTTTCTTATGAACAGGGATTCTGAACCTGAGATTATGATTTTGACCCTGCTCTTATAAAGGTCGTATATGATTTTTACTTTATTCTGCCAATCATCAAGCTTCTGAATCTCATCAAAAAGGAAAATATATTTTCCATCCCTTATATCTAGCCCGTGCATACGTTCATACTCCTTTAAAATATCCGGTAACTCAATACCTCTAAATTCATCAAATGAAAAATAAAACACGCGAATAGGATCCAAGCCGTCCTCAATGTAGTCCTCTACTACTTTGAGCATTATTGTTGTTTTGCCCACTCTTCTTAAACCAGAGAGCGCGATCATCATCGGCAACTTAAGATAACGTTTGATTTCTTTGTATATATCACGTTCCCTGTATGTTGCTGTGTAACTCTTCTCCCACCATGGATTAAAACTCCTTAGGGCATCTTGTAGTCGGGTCATTATGATTAACCTAGATTATATTCTAGGTTATTTATGACTAACAAGATTTATATAGTTTGGTATACGATTTGCTGTGTTGAATGAATCGCTCATCCTTACGACGTAAAGTTCTTTAATGGCGTCTGCCAACATCACATAATTCACCTGACCAGTGAAGAATCCGTGATGCAATGGCGAGACGACCGAAAAGATTTGGGAAGAGAACCTAT
>DAHXLY010000005.1 GCA_027365735.1 Microcaldota archaeon | reverse complement strand
TTTTGGCGAGTATGTGGTCACAGGAGCGCAGCAGGAGCTCGGTCTCAACTACATGATAGTACGCCCGTTTAACGCAGTCGGCAGCGGCGAGCTACCTGAAGTGAAGTCGGACGGAGAGGTGGACTTCGGGATGGCACACGTGATTCCAGACTTCGTCTACAAGGCGATGGTCAAACAGACCCCCTTTGAGATATTCGGAGATGGAAAACAGGTTCGAACATTTACGCATGCGCAGGACATAGCTGATGCGATGGCGCTCATGGTGGAGAAGAAGGTGAAGAATGAGGACTTCAACATCTGCGGGGGCAACCAGGTAGAGATAAATGAGCTCGCGCGTATGGTGTGGAAGAAGGTAAACGAGTCTGAACCGATGCCTGTGATAAAGCATGTCGATGCACCAAAGGACGATGTCCGCTTCAGAGTGGGAGTCTCAAAGAAGGCCGAGACGCAACTTGGCTGGACGCCTAAGTACGACATGAACTATATTCTGGAGGATACGTACGGTTTCATAAAGAAGAACTTCAAGGACGTCAAGCACTGACAGAGCCCGGCCTATGCATCAGTGCGTACACGTACCATTTGAAGTACTTGGGCGCCCATTTTTTAAGGTTGAACCGGGATTGGCCGTAGGTCCTGTCCGTCCAAACTGTCGGCACCTCTGTTATCTTCATACCTATGGCGTTGGCTTTGACCGTCACCTCCATTGCGACCTCGAAACCACCGGTGCTCTCTATCTTTATCTTCTTGAAGATGTTTTTCCTATACATCTTGTAGTTGTTGGTCACATCGTGGGTTCCCACACCAGCAAGGTGGTATAACGACACCCCTATGAACCTCGACATTAGGCTCTTGAAGGGCATTGCGCTGTTCTGTCCTCCCCTTTTCATGTATCTGGATCCGCACACTACGTCGTATCCTAAGTTTATCAACCTGTACATCTCTGGAATATCGGAGGGGCGGTCGCACAGGTCTGCCATCATGACGAGAACTACATTGCCGTCAGCGTTCTCCAACCCTGTCTTTATAGCGTTGAGCGCACCCCTTCCGTACTTGTTCTTCAACAGCGTTATCTTGAAATCGTAGTTCTTGTGTATCCTCTTAATTACGGGAAGCGTTGTGTCCTCCTCCGTATCGTATACGAAGCTCACGTTGAACGGCAATCCCCTCACGTTATGCTGGACGCCATCTAGAAGGGTCTTCACGCTCTCTCCCTCGTTGTAAACTGGGACGACTATCGAAAGGTGGTTGGCGTTCATACTCTTGAACCCCTTCCATACAGATTCCAGATATCTACGACCTCCTTGCTATCCTTGATCTTCAGGCTCGCATATTCCTTGTGCGGCGTCGCGACTATCACTATATCGGATTTATCGATTAATTCCTGCGCATCGATGAAGCCGTCCTCCTTTATGTTGATGTCTGTGCAATATAGATTCCCGGTCTCGAATTCGAGAAGGGTCTTGAGCTTGTACGATAGCGAGTCTCTCTTGTCATCCGAGCCAGCCTTGAACGCCATTCCGAGAATGCCTACGGTCTTCTTGCTGAGGTCGTGCTTCTCTTTCAGCTTTTTTATTATGTAGAACGGCAGGCCCTCGTTAACGAGTATGGCAGCGTTGCCTAGTGGAAATCCGTGGCTATTGAACGCGCTAAGCTGCACCGTGTCCTTGAACAGGCACGGCCCGGAAGCGAACCCTGCCTTTGGCATGTCCTTCGCCCGTGGATAGTTGTGCGTCAGCGCATCGTATACCTTGTAGAAATCAAGGCCTGCATCGTTGCAGATCATATAGAACTGGTTTGCCACGCTGAAGCGTATGTACCTCCACGCGTTGGTGAGCAGCTTTGCCACCTCTGCCTCTTTCGGCTTCACCGTTATTGTCTCTTTCGCTATCGATGAAAAGAGCTCCCTTGCGCGCTTCTCCGCGCTTGCGGTTGTGCCCGAGACTATCTGGGGTAGCTCGTAAAGCTCCTTAAGCGCCAGGCCCTCTACTATGCGCTCGGGGCAGAATGCGACTTCTATGCTCTTGCCTTTCGACAGAAGCATCCTGTGCAGCATTTCCGTGGTTCCCGGATATACAGTACTCCTCAATATCACGAGCTGCCCATCCCTGAAATACTTGACATAATGGTTTATGAAATTGATTGTGGTATCAAACTCGGGGTTGAGGTGCGTATCCGTACCGGTTCCTATTATTATTATCAGGTTTTTGCTTTTTGTTATGTCTTCAGGTGAAAGCGACGGTACAAACAATCCACTTTTGAGCGCTTTCTGCAGTTTCCATTCCGCATCCTCCTCCATGAACGGCATCTTCCCCTTTTTAATGCTCTCGAACCTGTCCTTTGCGATGTCGAATGCGCACACCTTCTTGCCAGCCTCGGCGAAGGCAATGGAAAGGGGAAGACCGACATGACCGAAGCCTCCGATAACGCACAGTTCAAACTCGTTCTCCGTTCAATCACCAATGTAGTATATTCATCATCAAGGCTTAAAATGCTACCACACGGGCATCCAAAACTGGAAACACTCGTTTCAATAAATCTACGAACAACAAAACTTAAATATCTGAACAAGCGCGACAGTAGTGATTATATGGCACCTAAACCAAAGGTCCGAACGTCGGAACCGACAGTCGACATGTCAAAGGAGGTAGTGGTGCCAAGGGACTTGGGAAATGTGGCCGGAAGGAGCAATCCACAGGCCATTCTTAGGACAGACGGCTGGAGCACCATGTTTCGCTCTTCTGTTGCAACCTTTCAGGGCAGGGAATTTGATGTTGGCAACGGCCGCAAAATCATGATTGACAGACTGCACCAACTGCCTGCTACCCGTGCGCTCATATACAATCTTGACAGCGACGAAATCCTTCTTGTAAGGCAGACGCGCGACAAGGCTGAGGATGGGAGGAAATTCATGGAATGCCCTGGCGGCGGTGTAGGAAAGACCGGACCAGAGACTCCACTCCAGAACATCAGCCATGAGATACACGAAGAGGCTGGCTTTACGCCAAGGACGAAACCGGTAAAGATACGGCTCGGCAATCCAATATTTGGGGACCCTGGACTTGGGGACGCCACAAGCCACCTCTACATAGTTGTGGGTGGTACGCTTGGTGAAGCTCATCCGGAGCAGGATGAGGACACGAAGCGCTTCTGGATGTC
>DAHXLY010000002.1 GCA_027365735.1 Microcaldota archaeon | reverse complement strand
CTCAATGGTTGAAAAGAGCATACAGAAATCAGGTTCGAATGGTTGGATATGCTTGGTGGAAGGATGGAGAGCAAAAATAGAGCTTTGTATTCAGAGAGCGACTGGCTGTTAACCAGTAGGTCGCAGGTTCAATCCCTGCTTCGGGCGTTTAACCTCATTTTGTCGTCATAAAAATAGGTGGTTTTGCAAAGTCATTCGGGATTGAACCTCGATATTTAAACTGTTTCAATACCTGTTTCTGGTGCCAACCTTTTCTACGTTCGAAGGTGAAAGCAGTTAAAAGATTAGGACTGCTCCAGCTGACCATCAGAAAAACAAAATAAGAAAAAGTGGACGATGCGGGACTCCCAGCCTCGCCCAAGTTGTCCTGGCCTCAGTTCACTTCGAAGGTTATGAACCTGCAGAAGATGAAGTTGTACAGCACCGCGAACACCAGCCCGCTTATGAATCCGCCTATCGCGCCGCCTATCACGCCGATTACAACAGCTATTACCCCTGCACCAGCCAGATTCAGCGCACTGGCAAACAGGAGCGCAGCCAATCCGTAGAGCAACCCGATGATTGCCGCTACCACCGCATAGAACTTCGCGAAAGACATATAGTCTATCTTCATAACCTTTGTTCCCATGGTTTTCACCACAATTGCATGGATTGGAAGTTCTATAAACCATCCTGTGGCAGGGGTGGACGATATCCATTTTCTAAATACCTTACGCCCCCATAAATATCAGGTGGTTATGTGAAAAAGGCGGAAAAAGGGATGGACAAAAAGAAAGGGTTGACGAAGGAGGAGATAGCAGCCATGAAGGAGACCCTTCAAGAGCGGAGATCCGGGATACAGGGGGAGGAGGCCATACTGACGAAGATAACAGAGATGCCGGAACCTGACAAATCTTTGGCAAGGAAGCTCCATGCTATAATAAAGGAGAGCGCCCCGACACTCGCGATGAGGACGTGGTACGGCATGCCGGCGTATTGCAAGGGCGATGATGTTCTTTGCTTCTTCCAACCGGCGAGCAAGTTCAAGGCCAGGTACATGACCTTGGGATTCAACAATGAGGCAAAGCTTGACGAGGGCAACATGTGGCCGGTCTCATATGCGATAACGAAGCTGACACCCGCCGACGAGGCGAGGATAAAGGCGCTCGTTAAGAAGGCGGTAGGTTAGAGCGAACCGGTCTCGACCTTCCCGTCGCAGACATAATTCGCGAAAATGACACCCTTCGGCGAAACGGAACTTTAAGACAGTTTGAAAGCGGCAGGTATGGCCCCATCTGCAAACAGGCGTTTCCCTGAGCCGAGCGTTATCGGGAATATTTTCAGCCACAACTCATCCACAAGATCGTTCTTCAAAAGCGTCTGGATCAGCATACCGCTTCCATGGACCTGCATATCTGGGCCATTTTCTTTTTTGAGCTCCTTTATCTTTTCGACCACGTTACCGTTCAGGAACACTGACTTCTTCCATCCGTGTTTTGTGACTGTGTTCGATGCCACATACTTTGTGGCGCTGTTTATAGGATCGCCAATGGGATTATTTTTTTTTTTTGCTTTGGCCAGTATCCGGCGAAGATTTCGAACGTCTTTCTTCCGAGCAGCAGGCCGAACTTGTGGTCCATCTGCTTTGTCATTGCTCTTCCAAAAAAGTCATCCGAGTATGGTACGGTCCATCTACCGTATTTGAAGCCGCCCGACTTGTCCTCATCTGGACCTCCGGGTGCCTGCATGACCCCATCAAGAGTTATGAATGACAAGACGATTATTTTTCTCAAAAGCATCACGGTGCGCTGAGAAGGTGGCCACCTATCGCGCTGTATCCGATGTAAGCAGCTAGTGCGCTCGCGGCGAACATTGACACCCAGAAGAGCGCGAGTATCACGTGCCACCCGACCCACGGGTTCTTCTTGAGCCCAGGGAGACGGTCGGCGATCATCGATACGGGGTAGGCAAGTATTCCACCAATCCCGTAGAACATGTAAAGTGCGAGTAGCGCGATCGGCTCCTGCGTGAGACCTATGTGATAGCCGGTGATGCCATACAGGACCGTCATCACGCCAACCATCAATCCAAGGAACCCTGCGTTCTCCAGGCTGACCTTGTATCTTATCGCCAGGCAGAATGCGAGAGCCACGAGGCCGAACGCGACCATAGGGTCGAAAAACAGGATGTTGTAACTCCCAGGCAGCGGCCAGACCATCTGCCCGACAAACCCAGCAAGCACCAGGTATGCTCCGGCGAGGCCCATCGGCACGCTTGACGCGGCAAGGTGCGTATCGTAGTCGCCCTTCTTGCTCCTGTAGACGAAATACATTGATGTTACCGTATACAGCAGCAAAAAGCCGGTGAAGCTAATTGCGAACAAGCCAAAAGCCAGGTTGTCTACGAAGGCCATCTTCTCACGAAAACACTTGTATGGCAAAACTTAAAAATATGCCTCCGGCTCGGCATAGAATAAAAATTCTGCTGGTTTCTAGCCTCCAATCTTGAACATGCTTGTGCCGCAGTGGGAGCAGACGCCCTTGTTGGCTGCCTTGCCGTTCTTCATCTTGACTTGCTTTACGTCCTTCATCTCCCTCTTGGTCTTGCATTTCATACAATATCCTTCCATGACATCGCCGAAGATAATATGACAGATGGTTATAAAAAGGATTGCTGTCCGGAGCGGGGATATTAAAACGCTTGCTGGCATAGATTTTCATGGCAACACTTGCAAAACTGTCGTCGGAAATCGACCGAATAAACGCCAGAAACAGGAAGGTCGAGGCGGACAAGGCATGGGAAACAAGCTGGACTAAGAGGCTGTTGCTTGTGATATTCACATATCTGGCGGTTGGGTTGTACCTGAATGCGATAAACCTCCCTAACGCTTGGATCACGGCGGTGGTGCCGTCCGTGGGGTTCATGCTCTCGACCTTGACGCTGCCGTACTTCAAGAGAGCATGGCTTGGCAAAATCTATGAAAATAAGTAAGGCATAAAAGCCTATTTGCGCTAATCCATTTGGTGTGCGGATGATTCTTTCCGATTTCGACCTGATGAGCGTTATCAACGGCAAGAGGCTTGTGATAACGCCGTTCGACCAGGAACTGGTAAGAGAGAACGGCATAGACCTCAGGCTTGACAATGAGGTGGGAAGGCACCCAAAGCACGGCGATGACTTCGTTATGGACCCGACGGTCGAAGAACACAGGGCAAAGAGCTATGAGGTCTTCAAGAACCAGGACGAGATAATAATACATCCACACGAGCAGATACTCCTTTCGACCAACGAAGAGATAAGCGTGCCGAACGACCTGATGGGATTTGTCGAGCTCCGAAGTACCTGGGCGAGGCACGGCCTTTCCATGCCGCCGACCATCATCGACGCGGGATTCTCTGGGAACGTTACGCTTGAGGTGATCAACCACAGCCCGTACAAGATCAAGCTCAAGCCGATGCAGAGGTTCGCCCACATAATCTTCGCGAAGACGAGCAGCCAGGTGGCGAACGCATACTCCGGCCAGTACAAGGGCCAGAGGGGGGTTAGGATACCCAAACTCCTGAAATGAGCCACGGCCGCTCACATTAGTTTTTAATATCTGGTTTTTCATACCTACATACTACTTACATGGATCCATAGCTCAGGTTGGCTAGAGCGGCGGGCTTTTAACCCGTAGGTCGGGGGTTCAAATCCCCCTGGATCCGCTCCTTTTTACGCCGGAATCCTTACCCGCACATCCTTCAGGCCAAAATACCTGACGACATCCTGAGCAGTCTGCGATGGGCTCTGTTTTGTGGTGTCTATATGGTGGCTTCCAGGAATCGGGGCCTTCGCTGGGACCTCGTGGGTCCTGAGAAACTCCTCGAGTGTGGCCCTGTCTTTTATTTTGCCGAAATTTTTCCTTGATTCTCCCTCTACCCTCCTAAGCAGTTCATCCCTGCTGGCGGTCAGATACACATAACAGACCTTACCTCCGTACCTCCCAACCGCGTCGTCAAGCTCGTGCGCATTGCTGTAGTCGCCGGTCAGCCATGTGGTAGTGAATATTAGGTCGATTCCTTCCTTCGCGGCCCCCTCGATCATCTTCATCCTGATGCCGTTGACTGTGTCGTTGAATGCTGGAGACCTGAACTTGAAAAGTCTCAACGCGAGATCAACCGTTGCATGATTGTCGAAAATCTTGATGCCCGTCATCTTTTCTATCTCCCTGGCCACTGTGAGTTTCCCAGTCGCAGGAGGACCGTAGATTACGATAAGGTTCATCGACTTCCACCATCGAACTTTCTGAGCAGCGCCTCGAAAACCTCTGGAGCCACGTACTTCCTCACAAGTTCCTGCCAGCCCTTTGGTCCGATCAACCCCCTGACCAGGCTCGAGCTGACTATCGCAAGCTCTGGAGGAGTGGTGAGCAAAACGGTTTCCACGTTCGGCTCGATCGTCCTGTTTATGTCGGCGAGCTGCTGTTCCTGGCTGTAGTCTTCCATCCTCCTTACTCCCCTGAGCAGGTATCCCGCACCGATGGATTTTGCGTAGCGGGCGGTGTAGTCGTTCTCCACGACGGTGACCGTTACGTTTGACCTGTTGCCGACTATCTTCAGTAACATCTCCTTCCTCTCATCAGCGGTGAACGTGCACCTCTTTGCCGGATTGACTGCGACAGTTACGACAAGATTATCGAAGAGCATCGCACCCTTGCTTATCATCCACTCGTGCCCGACCGTCGGCGGGTCGAAGCTTCCAGCATAGACCCCCATTATCTTTTTCTTCCCCTCCTCAAGAGTTGCAACGGTCCTTTCGATGTTTGACTTGGCCCTTTGCTCGTATATCTCCTGGAAGGTCTTAGTCGTGAAGATGTGATCTCTCTGAGCGAAATGCCTGAGCACGCCGGCCCTGCCATTCCTATAAGGAGCGGATGGAACCCACGAATATTCTGCTGCAATTCCCGCATCGTAGGTATCGAATTGCGCCGCTGACTGGCCGAGTATCGAAAGGTCTATGTCGGCAAGATATTGCGCATCGTTGTCAGTGGCACTGAAGTGCTTTGTTACTAGTATCAGCTTCCTAACCTTTTCTGAGAACTCCTCACCCAGGCCTGCGTTCCTTGCGACGGTCGCAGCCCATTCCGCGCTTCTCTCCTCGTTGTCCTGCCTCCTTGTATCGTATACCGCATCATGGAACCAAAGTGCGAACTCCACCGCAAGAGGGTCAGCGAGCTTTCCCCTGACCATGCCCACTTCCTCAAGGCACGCCTCTATGTGAGAAAGATTATGATAAGCCCTACCGTTGGAATAGGCCTCGGCAAGCGCGTTGAACACTGACATGGGGTCGCCTTTCGCCCCAAGCCTAGTCCACAGCCCTATCCATCCTACCTTAAGCATCTCCTTATCGACTTTACTCGTCTTTTCCATGGTTCTATTGCAGTTCGACCTGATATTTAGGCATTTCTAAAGGTGCCAAAAACATCACAGGGGTTTGCACTTTTGGGACGCAGGAAACAAAGCTTTAAATCAGAATATGCATAAGGATTAGAGCGTATTTTGCGGGCTCGTAGCTCAGCTTGGCCAGAGCGGCAGGCTCTTAACCTGTAGGTCGAGGGTTCAAATCCCTCCGAGCCCGCTTTTTTTGCTTGGTCAGTCCAACACCGAACTTGAGAATGTAAAGTCGAGTGCCTTCTTATAGCTCTTAGGGTCGCCAGTGTTGAGCCACATGTCGCTGCCGTCAAGTATGACGCCATAAACGGACAGCCCTTCCTCGACCATCAGCTGTATCCCCGGTGTCAATTCGATTTCACCCGTCTTTTGGTGCCTTGGAGCCCTTCTGATCATCGAGAATATCTTCGGGGAAAACGTGTAGACCGCGGAAATTGCTATGCTCGATTTTGGATTCTCGGGCTTTTCCTCCACTCCGTTGACCCTAAGAAGTCGCCTTCCTTCAAAGGTTCCCGCGTCACCGCCGGTAACTATTCCATAACGCTTCGGGTTGTCGACCTTCCTGAGCAACAATATCGCATCTGGCGTCCGGAGGTCGTAGAAGTTCTTCATGTAACGGTATCCCTGTATCGCCTTGACATCGTTCGCATGAACCGCGAATGGTTCATCGCCTACAAATTTTTCCGCGCGAAGTATCGCATCGCCAAAACCCCTCGGCTCCTCCTGAACCACATACTGGATACCCTCTTTTCCGTTTAGGTAATCCTTGATCAATGCACCCCTTTGCCCTGGCCCGATCACAAAACAAAACTCATCGAACCCCGCGGCCGAGAGGTCGGACAGTATAAAATCAATCAGCGGCAGGTTGACGAGCTTTCCATTTTGGATTCCAAAAAGAGGGAAAAGGTCCTTCGATAATACGGTCCCGATAGGCCCCACCCGTGAACCCTTTCCTGCGGACGTTATTACTGCCTTCATGCAACCAACGGATAATCAGCTGATTGATTTAATCAGATATTTAATTGCTGCGCTGGGGAAACGATTCGAACGCTCCACGTTACATTGGGAAAAATAACGAATGAAAAAATAAGCAAAGCTTTTATACCGAAACCAACACAATATGACGCGTGTGGATTGAATGCTCAGTTCCGTAACCAGGCCGTATAGGGGGGAGCTCGTCGCCGATCCGTGCAGGATGAGCAAGACGACTTTGGCGAGTGAGGTAAGGAGTTTTCTTGAGATGTCGCGCCACCTGATAAATGGATGGCAGGCTACGGCGGGGGACATATCGGTTTTCAGCGATGAGGAAAAGGAAGTTATGGTGAGCAGGGCGATAGGCGCCTGTGATGAACTTATCTACGGTGCGAAAAGAAAGGACCCTACGCACTGGGATCACAGGTACGATATTCTGCACGCGCTCGTCCTTGAGACGAAAAAGAAAGGATTTGACAAGAAGTTTTTCGTTGCTTTGAGGAAGGGCTAGAGGAATACCAAAAAAAGACAAAGGAGGGGGAGAGGATGCAAAAGGCAGCGCAGGACAGGTTAAGTTCCGATCTTTGCAGGCTGGGCAGCTATATAAGATCCTCTGCGGAGCCCAGGTTGCATGATTTGGAGACGCTTATGCGTTGAATGTGATTGGATGAGGACGATAGTTGTCGGCGGGCAATACGGCGATGAGGGGAAGGGAAAGATTTTGAGCTATCTTGCCAGGGTCGATAAGCCCAAGATAGTGGCACGTGGAGGAGTGGGGCCGAATGCAGGCCATATCGTTGTTTACAAGGGTGAAAAATTTGCGCTGCGGCTTGTCCCTTGCGGATTCGTGAATGAAAACGCCAGGCTGCTGATAGGCCCGGGGGTTCTCATAAATCCAGAGGTGTTCCTGAAGGAAGTTGCGATGGTGAAGGGGGAAGGAAGGACTGGGATAGACCGCAATGCCGCGGTTATAACCAAAGAGCACATTGAACGCGACAGAGATGCGAACGCAAGGAAGATAGGGACCACCGGCTCGGGGTGCGGACCGGCAATGGCAGACAGGGTCTCGAGGGTTGGCTTGCGCGTCTCAGACGTTCCAGAACTCCAGAAGTACCTTTGCGATGTGCCAATCGAAGTTAACAGCACAGAGAACGTGCTCATCGAGGGAAGCCAGGGATTCATGCTTTCAAACTATGGCGACAGCTACCCATACGTGACCAGCAAGGACATAACCGCATCGAGCGTGGCTGCTGATGTTGGATTGGGTCCGACGAAAATAGACGAAGTCGTAATGGTGATAAAAGCATACACGACCAGGGTCGGAAACGGACCATTCAGGGACGAGATATCGATTGAGGAGGCTGAAAAGCTGGGTTACCAGGAGTACGGAACAGTCACGGGCAGGGCGAGGAGAACCAGCCCGCACCTTCATTTTAAGGACCTGAGAAGGGCGGCGATGGTCAACGGCGCCACGCAGGTTGCGATAACAAAACTTGATGTGGTTTTCAAGGAAAACGTAGGCGCGCGCGTCTTCGAAGAGCTTACCAGGGAGGCAAGGGAGTTTGTTGCAACTGTGGAGAGGATGTTAGGCACAGAAGTCACGCTTATAGGCACAGGCCCCGATGCAAAAGATACCATTGACATGAGAATAAGGGAGTAACTGGGCGTTTATCAGATGGCTTTTTATGTCTGCACGCGTCAATAGTAGAGCATGCCGAGGTGGCAGAATCCGGTAATGCGCGCGCCTGGAAATTCATTCTTGAAAGCGCGTGCCCTCACGGGCTTTAGGGTTCAAATCCCTACCTCGGCGTATTCCGTTTACGCGGTTAATTCGCAAAGTTTAAATACCTTAAATATAGAGTACATAGCGATTATTCTAATCAGCCGGAGCACACGGTAATCGGGAACTATATTCTAATGTATGTTCATTGCTCCTTGGTGTATGAATGGCAGAGAAGCCAGAAAAAGAGGTAAAGGAGGAAAAGAAGTCCGAGACAAAAGGAGCGGAGCAGAGGAAGGAGAAGTCCGAGTCGAAGGATAAGGATACAAAGGGCGCCGAGGGCAAGAAGGACCAGCAGAGAAAGGAGGAAAAGCGCCTTACATCCGTAGTCCGATTGGCCGGAAAGGACGTCAACGGATCGCTTGAGCTCGGGAGGGCGATTGACCAGGTCAAGGGCATTGGTTCGAACATGTCCCATGCGCTCGTTTTTGCCATCGAGACAAAGCTCAACATGCCAAAAACAACTACGCTCAGCACGCTTACAGAGGACCAGCTCGAGAAGATAGAGAACGTCATCAAGAGCCCGCACCAGTTTGGTGTTCCAAAGTTTATGCTTAACCACCAGAAGGACATGGAATCCGGCAAGGACCTGCACTTCCTCGGCAACGACCTGCTCTTCGCAACGAGGCAGGACGTCGGCAGGGAGATGAACAACCGAACCTGGAAGGGTTACCGCCACCAGTACGGACAGAAAGTGCGCGGACAGCACACCAGGTCCACTGGCAGAACCGGCGCGACGGTCGGAGTGGTGAAGAAGGCGGAGGCGGCCAAGTCCGCTCCGGCGACGGCGGGAGAGAAGAAGGAGGAAAAGAAGGCAGCACCGGCAGCTGCCCCTGCAAA
>DAHXLY010000039.1 GCA_027365735.1 Microcaldota archaeon | reverse complement strand
AAATACGTTTCATATCCTTGGAGCGAAGGAACAATGTCTATAAAGGCCGGATAGGTTTTCTATAAAGCCACCCGTCGCAAGACTTAAATATCATATGCGGGTGAGCTGCTACTGCCGACCGGCGCGTGTAAGCCATGTTAGCATCAAAACGGCAGATTAAGGCAGCTCCAGAACTATCGGTAGTGGGCGGTCCGAAGATCCCGTTGAAGTATTTCCAAGACAAGGAGTTCCTTAAGGAACTTGACTTTTCATGCAGAATACACCTTCACGAATCGCTGGAGAATCTGTCCACGCTCAACGACGAGAAGTTTACCGTCTCATTTGGGGGAGTAACGTATGTTACCTCGTACCTACTCATAATACGAAGACTTACACGCACCAAGGGGATAAGTCCGCTACAGGCTAAGGAGGGGCTCATTGAGTTGCTTGGAAGGAAGAATCCCGAAAGGGTTCTGCCTCTCGAGCTGCTCGATGACAAGGTGTTTTTGAATGAATTGGCACGCGCATGCTCAACAAATTTGCTTACACGCATTGAAGATATGGCTGCGACGGACGAACGAAAATTCCCGGTTGTATGGGACGGCATCGAATATCAGGTGACATACAGGGCGATTGCCGCAAGGCTCATGAAGAATAAGGAGCTCAAGTCCGAGCTGGACGGGAAATTGTACCTGTTGAAACAGATTGGTAAGACTCCTGTCATAAGCATCCCAAACAGCCTTCTTGGCTCGGAGGATTTCATAATAATGCTATGCAAAAAGCTGCAAAAGGTCACGGGAAAGAAGATAGGCGACATACCAGTTTCCGACCGAACCAGCATAGAGATAGTCTGCGATGATGGAACCACATACGAAACGAGTTTCCGCGCGCTGGTGAATATGATCAAGTACCAAAAAGCCAAATCGTGTCAGCGGGTAACAACTGCGAACGCAAAGCGCTATCTTAAACTGATCATGGAAGGCGAGCCAGCCGAATATGCGTGGGGGATAGCAATGGGACTGAACGTATTCAAACCGCTTGCCGAAAGCATAGTACCAAACCGGCTGTTTGAAAATCCGCAATTTTTGCGGCGCTTTGAGCAGAGCATCATGGACCGCAACCGCATGACGTTTGAGAGTGTATCAAGCACTGACACACGGCTCGCAACGGTGGACTGGAAAAACCGCAAATATCATGTATCGCCGTTTACTGTTTTCAAGACAATTGAACGTTCCAAGCAGATAAACAACGCTCTGGAAAGATTCTACACCAACGGAGGTGGCGAAAAGCTGCGGAGTTTAATGGCAAGGGGTTACCTCATCGAACAGGCGGGAGAAAACAAGGTGCCACATGCCGCTCTGGGCGAGGCAGACCTCTGGCTCAACGTCATCGCCGCGGCAGAAAAAAGCCTGAAAATGAAAATTGAGCTCGCGAATTTCAATTTACACATGGCGCCGGACAATGCGATCGAATTTACGTGGAGGGGCAAAACGTACAAAGAATCCGTCTTTTCTCTGCTCCACCGCAGGCTATACTACAATAGAAACAGCCTTACCCTGAAATTTGAATGGGAAGAGGTTTTAAAGGAAGCCGGAAGGAGTTACGAAACCACCTTCCCTCGCTCCTATATAGACGACAGGTCTTTCGTAATCGCGCTGGAAAAAGCGTTTCAGGAGCAGAGAAAGACATCCATGCAGGACCTGCGTTTTGACGACACGAAGAAGGTTTTGGTCGAATTCAACGGAGAAAGATATGTGACCACATTCAACAATCTTCTTCAAATCGTGGCGGAAAACCGCGGGCGCGCGCGATGGCTGCCAGATGACGCCGAGTACCTGCTAAGAAAGATCGAAAGGAGCCACGATGCATACAAGGCAATTCCGGCAACATTGCTGACCAACCGGTTCTTTGTGATGGCTCTGGACGGCGAATACAGGAAAAGGTTCGGTAAGGGCATAGAGAGAATAGGCTACAGGAACACCGGCAAGGTCAGGATCAGGTGGGGCGCGGCCGAATTCGTTGACAACCTGTTTAACATCACCCTGACGCTCAGTGCGCACGGCAAGGTAGGACAGGCAGAGGCGAAGGAGAGGCTGCTAAAAACTTTGAACAGGAAAAACAACAGGGAACTCCCGATAGGGCTGCTGGGTGATAAAAGTTTCGTCGAAACGCTTAACAGGGCCTGCCTGGAACAGCTGCACAAGCCGCTTTCGGCGCTGATGCTCACCGACTACTCGCTCATAAAGGTGAACTGGAAGAGGGACACTTATTACGTCTCGTTCCACGGCCTGCTCTCGAGAATCAGGTTCAACAACCTCGGCCTGACCCTAGATGCCGCAAAGAACTACCTGATGCTGATACTGACTGGCAAAACGAACGAGGAGGCTCTTGAGACGATACGAATCAACGACACGGAAGATTCCCTGCTGGACGGCAATTTCGACAGGGTAAACGAATTCAACCTCGAGAGCGAGGTAATACCCGTGCTTGGACAGAACCCCGCGCTCCTGAGGCGATGGCTCACCATCCTCCACCCGGAGATGAACGATGAGGAGGTGAACAGCCTTACGATAACCAGTTTCAAGGGGCTGATGCACGGGGTGCAGGACGCCGAGGAGCGATACCTGAGATTCCCAGAGCGGTTGAAGCAGCCCAAGTTCAAGAGGGTCCCACCCGAAACCGCCCAAAACTCGATCACGATATCAGGAAAGGCGTTCGGCGCCACACACGTGTATGTGGCGGGGGCGTGGAACAGGAGGAAGCAGGTTGACAAGGACGGCAGGTTTGAGATAACGGTGCCGCTCAAGATCGGCGAGGCGAACAGGCTGAAGGTCTTCACGATCGACATCAAGAACAAGTATAGGAGTATAGAGGCGTACGCAAGCATAAAGCAAACGGGCCATTCCGACGAGACCGAGGCCTTCATCGAGCTGCTCCAGAAGCACAAGATGGGCCTGTTGGAGAGCATAAAGGGCGACGAAAAGCTGCAACAGATACTGACCGAGCTGATAGAACAGCTGCTCATCAGGAGGTTCTCACACTCCTTTGGGGAGGGCGAACGCTACACGAAGCAGTTCATAAAATCCCAGAAGAGCGAGAAGATGCGCTTCCTGATGAGGAATGTGCTGAAGAACTTCCAGGAGATAAACAGGATGAGGTTCGACAACATCGTCGAGGGCGAACGCCTGTACTTCTTCCAAAAGTACTCTGTGGAGCTGATAAGGCGCGCGGTGCGAAAGGGTGCACCCGGCATAGTGCTCGCGAGCGAACCGGGCCTTGGCAAGACGTTGGTGAGCCTGACGGCGATAAACGGCCATCCGTCGATAATAATAACGCCCGATCCAGTGGTGGGGGAATGGAGGGACCAGGCATACAGATTTCTGGAGAAACCCGACGTCCTGAACCTGAGGAGGGAGAAGAATACGTCCGGCGCAGAAAAGAAGGAGATGCTGTTGCAGGAGACCCTGAAGGCCGAAAGGCGCGGTGCACACGGCAAGAAGGTGCTGATCAACCTTGCGTTCATGCGCGACAGCGAGGACAAGGAGAGGATCGAGATAATGAACAGGTACCTCGCAAAGGACGGGAGTGTGCTCGTCCTCGACGAAGGGCACTGGGCCAACAATATACAGACCAACCAATCTATAAGCATGAGCAAGCTCAAGCCGCATTTCAAAATAGTCGTCACCGCCACACCGTTCAAGAATCCGGATGCGTTCAGGAAGATGATGACGCACATAACCCCTGGCAGCAGGTACCTGCGGGACCCGATGGCCTGGCGCAGGAGCTTCAGCAAGGCCGACGGGTCCGACCTGCGCGTGCTCTACCTTTGGGGCAACCCGCATTTGGTACGATTCAAGAAGAGGGACGTCTTTGAGGAGTACGATCCGAAGAAACCGCTGGATGCGCAAAAGGACAGGTTGCCAAAGAAGTTACAGATGCCGGAGCGGCACTACACACTCACAGCAAGCCAATCGGAGGCGATATTCGAGATGTTCATGGACTGGAAAGCGTGGACGATAAAGTACGGGCACTACATCCCCAACGACCAGGAGAGCGTACGGGACGGGGTGTGGACGAACGACGGCACGCTTTCCAAGAGGCATGCGCTGAGGCATGCCCAGAACAATCCAGAGTATATAGGAAGCAAGGAGGGAAGTGACAAGCAAAAGGTCATGGCGCGGACGGTGAACGAATGCCTTGCAGAAAACAGGAAGGTGATAATATTCACGAGGTACCTCAGGCAGGCAGAGATATACGAAAAGATGTTCAAGAACCACAACCCTGCAATCTTCACCGGCAAGGTTGCGGAGAACGGCGACGTCTGCCATCCGAACGGCGATGTGATCAGGTTCAGAAAGGGTGAGCGTGACTTCATCTACGACGAGAAGGGCTACCCGATACCCGATAAGGATGGCGAGGCGATGACATCGCTTGAGTACGAAAAGAAGACCTTCATGAACGCACCGGACAGGAAGATAGTGATATGCACAATGAACACCGGAGGGGCGGGCGTCACACTCAACGCGGCGAAGGCGGTCATCTTCGACGACCTCCCGGAGGACTATGTCCAACAGTACCAGGCAGAGGACAGGGCGCACAGGATAGACACCGACAGGACGAGGACGCACTACAATGTCAAATATTACAAGCTGATCAGCCAGTACCCAGAGGATTTCATCAGGAGGATGAAGAAGATCTGGGTGGCGAAGGAGCAGACCGAGGACTCATACAGGTACGTGATCGTCACGGACAGGGACTACGCGAAGGAAAGGGAACTTCCTACTGCATACGAGAAGTTCTTCGAACAGGGAACCTTCGACCAGGCGCTGAACAGGAACCTGGCGAAGATGAAGATGGTATTCAATCTGATAATCGACGGGATAGCGGACGAAAGCGTAGAGAAGGAGTTCGAGCACAACAGCATAGAGGAGTTCTTCAACAAGAAAGAGGCGGATCCCAGGGCGCAGGCAGGCAACGGCGTGACGCTCAGACGTTGAAGTACTCCCTGAACTTTTCTGTTGTTTCTATGCTCTTCGTCCTGCCTACCTTCTTGGACGAGATGAACTCCTTCTCGGTCAGCTCCTTCAGGTAGTCGTAGCTTGTCGAGCCGAACGATTTGACTATCCCGCTCTGCATAGTCGGGGAGTTCTTGCTCACGTATGCGAGTATCCTCATCGCGCCCTTCGAGAGGTCCGGGGCGCCGGCGAGGTTGTTGACCTTGCTTGAGTATGGCTCCCGAACGCTCATTATGTACTTATCGCCGATCTTCAAGATCGCCAGGGAACTGTCGCGTCGCTCATACTCCGCAATCAGCTCGTTGACCATATTGGTAACCGAACCGACCGATGCGATTCCCACCGCCTGGGCAAGCTCGTCGGCGTTCATCGCCTTCCCCGTCACAAAAAGAGCCGCTTCTACCAGTTTCTTGTAGTCGTTAGGCGTTGTTGTCGTTATTGTCTGTTGCTGGTCCTCCATGTACATCGCCGTCGTCGAGCCTTATGAATATCTCATCAAAGAATCTCTCCTGCATCATTATCAACCTTTGCTTGTGGGTTAGGAAGAGGAGAGGTATGAACAGATCGAGCAGGATGCTCTCGTGGTGCATGTACTTGTTGGCGAGATGCGCAAATGTGGTCATGCCTTCCTTGTCGACATTCTCCCTCACCATGGAGTATATGTTCTCGATCTTCTGGTCGATGTCCTCCTGGTTTATGAAGAGCTGGACCTGCTCCGGCTCCGCATCAAGAAGCATCTCCCGGTGTTCCTTCATCTTCATCGCATCTTCGAGCGCGCCCATCAGTTCAATTAGTGTTATTCGTTTGTTCGGCTGGAGCCTCATTCGCGGAACCAGCTGCGGAACCTCTGGATAAACGCGCGGACCTGCTGCAGCCATGTCCTCCTGGTTGAGCGGTTCCTCTATTATATTGAAGTCTTTCAGCGTATCGCTCTTGAGCCTCAGCAGCACCGCAGCGGCAAATATTATGTTGGCCGGCAGATGCAGGTCCAGGACCTTCATCTTCTTGATGGTGCCGATGTAACCGTCCACGACCGCAGAGATGTCGATGTTCCAAGGATCAAGTTTATTGCTGTCCACGAGCTCTACAAGTACCTCCTTCCATGTTGCCTCCTTCACGAACTCCTCGAGCCTGAACTGCTTAAGCTGCTCCTCATCGTACCTTTGCTCGGTGACAGTCTCTGTCGTGGTAGCGGTAATCGTCGCCATTAATCCGCCTTTGGTCGCTCTATAAGAGGGTTGGAAAGGTATTTATTCCTTGGCGAATGCGACGGTGGAGCCAACTAATACTCCTTCGGTATCCTGCCTTCGTCCTAGTACGTTTGCTCTGCACTATTGACGAACAACCGGTGGACACATACCATCCCGCCCTTCGAATTCCTTTAAGCCTGACCCGCTGGCCTCCTCCTGGATATGACCTCCTCAATGGCGTTGTTTATATATTTTGATGTAGATACCTTATCATGGCTGATCCTTCGGATTTGCACCTTAGGATGTACCTCACAATCGGGGTAGTCTTCGCGATAGCGTTCGCTATTATATATATGGTGATGGTCTACCTTGGATTCGGGATAGGCCCGATCATTGCCATCGCGCTCGTCTTCTTCTTGTTGCAGTGGTACGCGGGGCCTATGATATTGCAATGGACCTCCCACATGCGCTACATCGGCGCAGACGAATACCCGAAGCTCCACACGCTTGTCGAGGAGCTGGCGAAGGGAGCAGGGGTGAAGGTGCCGAGGATTGCGATAGTGCCAAGGCAGGACCCAAACGCCTTCGTTTTCGGGAGGACGGTCGGAACCTCTACGCTTGCGGTCCACGAGGGTCTGCTGGGCATGGTGAACGACGACGAACTGAGGGCGGTGCTGGCGCACGAAATTGGCCATCTGAAGCACAGCGACGTTGTAGCTATGACGCTGATATCCTTCCTTCCGTTGTTGGTCTATATGATAGCCCAGAACCTCATGTGGGGCGGAAGGGGCAGCAACAAGAACAACGGAGGGGCGTTGGTACTCATAGGAATAGGGGCTTTTGTCGCATACTTCTTCCTGCAGTTCGTGACATTGATGCTTTCAAAGATGAGGGAAACTTACGCAGATGACTATTCGGCACACTACACGGGCAGACCGGAGGACCTTGCCACCTCACTGCTGAAGATAACCGGCAACAACTACACTTCGGGATCGCAGAGTGCCGCCGCCCCGACAGCTGCGAGGGCTTTCTGCATAGTTGACCCGATATCGTCGAACAAGGACATCAAGCAGATTGCCGAACACATGGATGAGATAAAGGCCCTGCTGCCTGGCATAGACATAAACCGCTTCATAGCCGACGCGCAGAAGTCGGGCAAGGGGGGAGCCAGGATTTTTGGCGCGGTCTCAACCCACCCGTCAACTTACCAAAGGATACTTTACCTCGCGAAGCTGAAGAAGAACATGACATGGAACAGCGTCGGAAAGAAACCCAAGTGACTATTTCTTAATGATATAATCGATGACTACCTCTATCTCCCTAGAGGAATAGGAGCCGACGACCCTTTTTGAAATTATCTGGATGTTGTAGTCGTTCGCCTTTGCATGTTTCCCCAATCTGTCAGCAATGTCCGCAAAAACAGTTTCTGCGGCGCCGAAGGAATAGAGATGCACGACAGCCCTCTTCTTTGCATATACCGAGATCTCATCAAGGAACCCGAGACTTGCAGTTGGCATGGGGACGATCATACGGTCGGCTGAGTTTTTCAATTTTGAAGTCGCCTTTCTGACGTCGGCATTTATGCATTTCACATTTGTTACTTTGTTCAAAACTACATTTTCCTCCGCCGCCTTGCTCGCATATTTGTTGAGTTCAACTCCGACTACCTTACACCCAGGATGTGCCTTCGCAATCTCTACCGAAAACGGGCCCACGCCGGAAAACAGCACCAGAACCTTTTCCTTATCCTTAACTAAGTCAACAATGCGTTTCCTCTCGAAAGAGAGGCGGTTTGAGAAAAAGGTCCTTGTAATGTCGAACTTAAACACGCAGTTGTTCTCCCGATAAGTAGCGATTTTGTTTTTCTCGCCCGCGACATGCCTGAACCCGCGTATCCTGAGCTTTCCGGATATCGCCCCTGCCTTGGCCATCACCGTTTTGACGCTTGGATGGATTTTCATTATGATATCGGCGATTTTTTTCTCCTTCTTCCTGAGCGATTTGGGAATGTCGAGTATAGCGATGTTGCCGAGGATGTCGTACCCCTTCACCATTTCTTCGTACTCTCTCTTCGTAAGGATTTCCCCCAGCATGTCGCGGTAGCTTCCTCCATTCTTTTCAGATGCCATTTTCGTCCCCCTCAGATAGGTTTTTTAATGTTGCCGTACTAATATCCTGCGTTGAAACAACACATAGCTGGGGCTATACTTTGCTCCCTAATGTGCTGCACTCAAAGGATGTGCAGTGAAATTATATAAACCAAACAGAGTGAGGATATGTTCTTTGTCGTAAAAGTAACCTCGGGCCAGGAGAGAATCGCAGCAAACATGCTGCAGAACAAGATCTCCAAAACCGACCTTCCTATCTACGCGATAGTCGTGATAGAGGGGATGAGGGGCTACATAATAGTCGAGGCGGAAGACGAACTTACATGCAGGCAATTCATAACGAGGGAGCACAACGTCAAGGGCATGCTCGGGAAGGCGCTGAGCGACGAGGAGATAAACAAGCTTATACAGGTCAAGACCTTCGCGCAGGACATCGAGAAGGGAGACATGGTCGAGTTCACGTCTGGACCGTTCAAGGGATACAAAGCCAAAGTACTGAAGGTGGACGACCTGAAGAGCGACATCACCGTCCAGCTTACCGATGCACCGGTGCCGATTCCGATAACAACTAAGATGAACACCGCGAAGGTAATACAGAAGGCGGAGAAAGGGGAGTGATGATTGATATTTATATGTTAAGGAACAGAGAGTGAGATTCATGGCAGCAGAAGTAACAATCGCGGGGATGGTCGAGGGAGGAAAGGCAACCGGAGGCCCGCCTTTCGGACCGGCTCTCGGACCGTTGGCGGTCAACGTCAACGCGATAATCGCGGAGATTAACAACAAGACGAAGCAGTTCGAGGGAATCAAGATTCCGATCAAGATTATCGTCAACCCCGAAACAAAGGATTTCAGGATAGAAGTCGGTTCTCCGCCGACAAGCGCGCTTATTTTGAAGGAGCTCGGCATCCAGTCTGGCGCGAAGACGAAGGAGGAGACGGTCGGCAACCTGACGGTCGCCCAGGTGAAGAAGATAGCCCAGAGCAAGGAGGCATCCATCTATGGAAAGACGCTCGCGGCAAAGATGACCCAGGTCCTCGGAACCTGCAAGAGCATGGGCGTCAAGTGCGAAAACGAGGACCCACGAGCGATAATCAAGAAGATTAACGCCGGAGAGATAAAGGCCTGACCCTTTTCTTCCTTTGCGGCACCGAACCATTCCACAAACTATATATCAGAGCGCCCGCTAGATTTAAATATAAGAACGAAGTGAGGTCTTTCAGGGGTTTAAATGGGAGCACCACAATCTACAGCAAACAAACCACCGGAGATACGCATTTCCAGGGAGGAAGCAGATAGGTCACTAAGGGAAGCACTGAACGCGGCAAGGACCCTCGGCAAGCTCGAGGGGGGAAATATACTAAAAAATCTGAGACATGCGCTGACAGTGTCAAAATCGCTTGAGCGCATAAGCCCCGATATCAGCAGAGATACCAAAGAAAACACCATCCCGGCGATGTGCGAGGAACACCTGAACAAGCTCAGGAGGGACGGCGATTACGGAAGGCCGCCATCAACACTGCTCCAGGACTACAGGAAATTCGACAACGACCTGCAGACCATAGAGAGGGAGGGGATGCTCGCGCTCACTGAGGTGCGAGGGAAGATAGCAGAGGACATAGCCTTGATGCAGGCTATGCTTAGGGAGGATGCCAAGCCAAAACCAGTTGAAAGAGCACCGCTAACTGAAGTGGAATCTGCCGTGCCGTCCCACAAGCACCTAAGCCTATCGCACCAGTTGATAGCGATATTCGCAACGACGGGAACCGCGGCGCTTGGTGCCCTTTTGCTCTTTTACGACGTCATACAGCCGGCCCAATCTTCATTCATGTGGAGTGACAATGTGGGAGTTTCCCTGCTCTTTGGAATTGGAACCATTGCGGCAGTGGCCCTGAACCTCCCTGACTTGTGGAGGGAGTGGAGGAGAGGCGGGAAGGCCGGCTATGGAGCTGCCTAAGGCGAAACCGTAGCGACTGAAAAGCTTTAAATATCAGAACGAACTCAGCAATTTTTAACATGGGGGCAAATAGTGGAATGGATGTCTCAAAATAACAGAGATTTGTATATAATTTGGGATTTTTAGGTAAGGTTAAATATCACAAAATTCATTGCTACTGTAGCAGAAAGTGAAAGGAGGAGTAATAAAGGCCTCGAGGGGGTAACGAAATGGCCATTGGAGCGAAGTATAGACCAAATCTGGCGGGACCTGACGTCTCGGTTGTTAGGATAAGCACCAGGGAGGCGGAGTCGTTCCAGAACTGGCTGAATAAGCCCAACGCGCTCGGCTACTACAACGCCACGATAAATGAGATAAAGGCGACAGACCCAAACAAGGCGGCGGCGCTTGCGTTCAGCGCGATCCAGTCGAGGGGGTACCACAACGAACTGAAGAGGCTTATCGATATAAAGATCGCGAGGGACGAGCTCGCCGACGAAAGATATGTGGCGATGCTCGAGAGCGATAGGGAATCGGACAGGAGGGCGGGGAAGATTGCGCTCATAGACAACTATTTCTCACACCCGGTCGTTCAGGAAGAGCTGAAGAAGCACTGCGGAGACTGCAACGGGACAGGTAGAAGAATTTTCTTGGAGAGTGAACACCAGGATGCGCTGAGGTTCAAGGATGTAGAAACCTACCAGAGGCAGGTCGACGTCTACGATGCATACCTCGCCACTGCAAAGCTCACCGCGCTGACGCCGTTAGAATCCATCGATGGGAGCACAGCGGCAAGCAACGGTGCTGCCGTAGCCTCCGCGGGATCTGCGCAACCGACAACCGAGTCGTTGGTCATCGTACAGCCGAAGAGTGCAGGCGACTTGATTATAGGGGGGGCTGTAAATGAGGAGGAAAGGAAAAGGCAGATGGCGTTAATCGAGGCGAAGGACAGAAAGACGAAGAGCTACGCAGAGCTAAAGGCGATGGCAAGCTCGCTGCTCAACGAGCTGCCGATCATTCCGGAAGGACCACCGGAGGACAGACAGGCTGCGATAGCGCGGACAAAGCTCATATGGATAAACAACTTGGCATTTGTGAACCAGGTGCTCGACGAGGTGCACCAGGAACCGGAGATAAATATAAGCAGGGCGAACTTCACCGCCTTCAAAAACTGGCTGGTTCCTGATACAACTCCAGGATACCCGGTAAAGTTTGACGAGAGTACACCGAGCGCCAGACCGATACTTATGCTGCTCAGGAACGGGGTGATAATTTACGCAAGAGGCGTAGGCATCGAAATGGACGGGATACCCGAACGGTGGGAGGAGTATCCAAAAGCGAAGGAGCCAGATGCCAAGCCAGCGCCGACGGGCGAGGTGGAGAAGGCGGAGGATGTTAAACCGATCGCAAGGCATCCGCTCGGAATGCTCACTTATGAGGAGGTCGCAGCGATAATAACCCCTGAATTCCTCGAAAAGGCGATGGCACAACCGACAACACTGAATCCTGCCGATGAAACAACGTTGCAGACCGCGAGCGACTTGTGGAAACGCGATGAGGGTATGAAGATCCAGAACTACCTCGTTGGGATAAGAAAGGGTTATGAGGTAAGCTATTCGGCGGGCGATAGCCTGGCGTACGCGAACACGGCGGTGCATATCACCGAGGTAAAGGACGAGCCGGCGGCCACAACGGGCGCACCGCTACGGTCGAGGGCACAGAAGCTCGCTGACATTTCAAAAGCGTTCGATTCGCTGAGGTTCGACACCATCGCGATCGCACAGGCGAAGGGCATAAAACCGGTATCGGAAATTACACCAAGGGTTGGGGATATTCAGCAGGAGGCAGAAGAGACGTCCGCGAAAGCGCCAGAGAAGACCGTCGATGAAATGATCGACGAGGGCATCAGCGAACTGGTCAAGTACTCTAAGAGCGTGCCGAAGGAGATGAACAAGCTCATAAAGGACTCGCTCAAGACAATGAAGGACGCGACTAAGGAGGGCCTGTCGGATGACATCTATAACACTTATTCTCTTAGCCTGAGGACCAACGCGGACAGCGCGCTGACCCTGGCGGACCAGATAGCCCAGCACAAGTCCGCATTCAAGTTTGGCATTCCGGATTTGGTACTGCCAGAGAACGCCGGGCTTAGTGCGAGGTACGGCCCGAAGATAAAGATAACGATCGACGCGCTCTCATCTAAGCAGGGCAGGCTTATTGAGTTCGCGGAGCATTGGAGCAGAGCATCCAACCTCATACGCACCCAGAGGGGCCTTAAGTCCGAGACGGAAATAGCCGAGATCATAGAGGAGCCTGAAGAGCCGGAAACTATCGAAGAGACGAAGCCAGAGCCAAAGAGAGAGG
>DAHXLY010000011.1 GCA_027365735.1 Microcaldota archaeon | reverse complement strand
TCATGTTTCATCGGGTCCGCCTTTCCTTTCGCAGGTATTTCGGTCACCTTGTTCGCCTTCAGGAAATCGAGCAGCTTCGTGTAAAGCATCTCTATGCCCTTGAGCATCGCCCCATCGTCGGACTTTTTGGCCGCCATGAGCATAAGGTCGAATTCATCGACCAATGGCAGCAGCGCCCTTATCGCATCGGCCCTGCCGATTGTCATCGCGCCGGCCATGTCGACCTGCATCCTTTTCTTCGCGTTGTCAAACTCTGCCAACAGCCTGACGTATTTGTCCTTGTAGTCTACCTCTTCCTCTTTCGCGGATTCCTTGCTCTTCTTCATCTCATCATCTCCCACAGTGCCACCTATTGTTCTCGCATGTTGTTTTCGTCCTGGGGCGGTTCCTGCTGCATCCCGAACATCCCGGACATAAGCTTGTCAAACTCTCTTGCAGTGTTGAGCATCTTGCTCATCTCCCTTTCTATGTCGTACTGAATCTCTTCCACCGCCTTCGCCATCTCTGTCGCGCGGAGGTGGTAGTACCTTCCCCTCTTGATCACAAGCCCTGCTTCTATGAATCTGTTGAGGTGGTATATCACAGTGCTCCTTGCAATCGGCTTGCCCTCCACTATAACCTTATTCAGCGCGGTGCTAAGCTCCGAGCTGGTCAGGCCCTTGTTCTGCTGGGCGGCCATCGCAAACTCCTTGAGTATCTGGGCGCTGATGTCGTTTTCCTCCTTCCCACCGAGCCCGAACTCCACGCAGAACCACCTTATCATCACCTCCGGTCTTCCGGAGTTGGGCATCTCGGTTGATTGGATCACTATCTTTGCCATGGTATAGTTATGGAGCGATATATTTAAATACATATCGCTTTTAGTTGATATGTCAAAGAAAAGCTGATAAATGGTATGTCACGAGGTGCAACGGCTGTGCGAAATGCGTCAAGGCCTGCCCTGTATCGTGTATGAAACTCACGAGGGGGGGAGAAGCCGAAAATGGCGGGGAAACCTTACTATCCGCCGATGAAGTGAATTGCCAAATTAACTTATGTTTGTCAGCCCGCCTAGGTGTTCGACAAGTCCGTTGAAAACCATTCTTCTTTTTTTGTCGCTAAGGCGGAAGAGCCTCTTGTAGATCATGGCATCTGATATCGTAAAAAGGTAATTCAGCTTTATTACGCTCGTCTTCGCTGCGCCCTCTGCTTCAGTGATTGGTATTCCATCCATTTTCGTGTTGCTGGTTATCCCTGCAATCACTATGTTCCCGTGTTCCTCGAAGAGCACCACTGCCGGCCTTATCTTTGCACCCTCACCGTCTGCAAACTGGACAATCGCCAATACTACATCTCCTGCGTTATGCATCAGCCCACTCCTCGTCTTCTTTGTTGTCCCAGATCTCCTTCATCTTAAGCTGCTGTGCCTTGTGTATGAATTCGTCGTACCCTCCGCGCTTTGTACTTCTTTTGGCGGCATCTATCAGAGAGAGGATCAACTCATTGTAAGTCTCTCTTGGGTATTTTTTCATCCTTTTCAACGTCCTTATCACCGCTTTGTCTACCTGTATCGTAGTAAAGTCACTCATTATAATCACTTATAGTAAATGTATAACACACTATAATATATAAGCCTTTGCTAAGGGCATAACGCATTATACTATCTTGTTCCCACTTCGAGCAGGTATGCTTTCCCGGCTATTATCACAACCCTATTTACCGTTAAATTATCCGGTATCCAGACAGGCGTCAGTAGCTTTAATGTATACTCGTAAGGAATCGAATTGTTCAACATCTCTTGTGCAGTGTTTATATCCGGATCAAGCCTGTCGATCGCTGAAACTGCATTCTGTACCTTGGCCTCCATAGCGATTCTGTTTGCTGTGGACGTGTAATCCCCTACAACGGTTTGTTGCGCAGCCATAGTCTTCAGGAGAAATAGCGAAAACGCCGTTGAAAAAATCATCACAGCAGCAAGGAACTCGAATGAAATCATTACCCCCTTCATTTTATCACGATCCCCAACCCAGAATATGTGCCTGCGCCGGAGTTAAGTGCTGAATATGCATCCAACATGGAGTTGTTGGATGACTGCATGTTCGTAGCAAGGTTGGTCTGCAGTATATAGTATGCGGCGATTATCATCAGCGCGAAGATGAGCGCCATCGCCATGCTAATCAGAGCTTCGAAGGAGATTTGTGCGTTCATGTAACCACATAGGTGCCGTTCTGGAGCCTTGTCGTGTTGATTTTTTCAAGGTTCCCTGCATCTCCGCACAGCGCGCCGGTGTCAAGGCTCACGTTTCCATCAAAGTAGAGGACCGTGTTCGAATAGATTACGCTGTCCGAGGTAATTGCTGAGCTGCATAATGAAGTTGGAACAAACACGCTTGAGCTTCCTGCATAATAGGCCATGTCAGAGTTGACTGCCGCCACGAAGTTCTCGAGATATGAAAGCTCCCCGGCAGACGTTGCTCCATGCTCTGCGCTGATGAAGATCGGGATCGTGAACACCAGCGCACTGGCTGACACCGCCAGGTATAGCATGAACTCAAACGAGAGTTGGCCCTTCATCGTTTCACTTGGAAAGGTTGGAAAGCTCGTTGGTGAGCTGGCCGGTCACGCTCTGGTTGACCGAGTTGCCGGAGAAGGCATGGATGGCCGTGCCCTTGAGCTGCATAATCATCGCGAGCGCTATGACGATGATTATGCTGACCGCGGAGAGCATCATTATATACTCAAGCGAGCCCTGGCCCTTCTTCGTTTTTGCTGTCATCAACAGCACCCGTATTGTGGAAAGGATTGTTCCGTACATTTATACACCTAGAAAACTTATCGTAAATGCCGCGGATGCCACGAAGAGCGCGATTCCGACCATGGAGCAGAGCGCGGTTTTTGCAAGCGCCTGCCGGTTGGATTGGATTCCCTTGTCATAGCGGGAGTTGATGTAGTTTGTTATCAATATGTAGGCACCGAAGACCACGCCCAACCTTGACAGCGAGTCGTTCTGAAGCTGTCCGCTCATCGTGGTCGCGAACTTCATTATGTCAAGGCTCACGCCCGCGAAAAGGGGGAAGAATACCATTCCACCGAGCTTGTTTATCGAGAATGCATTGTCCATCGCTCCGGAGGTCCTGAGCTTGTAATCCAGCCGCTCTTCAAGCCTTTTCCTAAGGTCCTTCAGGGAGTGCAACGAGTCCGTGCCGTTTTCCAGTCCGGCGGCCACTGCGAGCATCGTTTCATTGAGCGGAGCAGGGCACTTCGACTTTGCGAATGAATCGTAGGCCGACATCCCGCTCTCGTATCTTGCTATCGAAGTTTCCAGCATCTCGGAAAACCTGTAGCTCCCTTCAGAGGCTTTCTTTAGTGCTGGAAGGAGGTTCCTGGTCTTCGAATACTCTTTTATCAGCACGTTAAGGAAACCAAGCAGGTCCTGTTCTATGTTTTCATTCGAATAGCTCATTTATCCTCACCCTTATCAGAGTCGTTATGCAAGGCAGCACCGCGAGCATCAGGACGGAAAAAAGGAGCAGTGCCGAATATGAATTGTTTACGATCGTATAGCCAACGAACCCGAACGTCATGAGCGACGGGACGATCGTGCTGGAGACCATGCTCAGTGCAACATACTTTTGCGTCGATGCGACCGCTGCCTCCTTCCTCACTAGCCTGGCTCTGGAAATGTTTTGTGAACTGGCCTTCAGTGAGCTTGCTATCTCGGTGTTGTTCGTGTATTCATTCAGGATTGATTTCATTGACTGGGATATGTCCACATTATCGGAGCGCTTTTCGGCGTCGAACGCCCTTCCAGCATCTTCCCCCAGGGCGATCCTTTTCCTAACCTGGCCAAGCTTCGGGTGGTTCATTCCGCCCAGCGCCGCAAGGAGAGAGATCCCGCGCGTTGTCATGCTTTCATAGGCGCGTTCCAACGAAGAGGCAAAGTCGTTCGCGCTCCTCCTTTCCTCCGTTTTGTCCCTCATCCTCCTTGTAGCTACAAAAACTATGGCGGATGTTGCTGCAATTATGGGCATCGCGTAGACGAACTGCACACCGGACGATAGATAAAGGGCTCCTGTGGCGGCTAGCGGGGCAGGCGCTATCTCAATGAGCAGTTCCTTTGTTCTGTTGTCTATGTTCATTTCACCTCCCAGTAGTTGCCGATGTAGTTGTTTGCGTCGCCAACTTCGTTTCCTGAAAGGCCGGACAGATACGCGGTTCTTTTTTTGTGCTCTTTCAGCGCCGAAGGCACGCTCATGAGGTTCAGCCTTGCGAATTCCCGCACGACCTTTGAATCCTTGAGCGCCTCCTTGTTGAGGGTTCCGTTTTTCACCACCTCGAGTTCTGTATACCCGTCGGTGTTCCCGGAAAGCATTTCGAGCTCCACTTCTGCACGGCTATGCCATGCATACTCGATGATGCTTTCGAGGTACCTGTTCGATGCTGCGTCCTGCCTCATGTATGCAGACATGTCCAACGTGCTGAGGCTGGCATGCTCGACGGACATCGGCCTGGACTTCAGCCGGTTGAGGAGCGCTTCGCCGTTGGATGCGCTGTGCATCGTCGTCATGAAAGGCACTCCGAGGTTCGACCCCGAGAATACCTCCTTTGTCTCCTCGCCTCGCACCTCGCCTACTATCAGTCTCTCCGGCCTTAGGTGCAGGGCGTTGACCACCTGGTCCCTCAGGCTTACCTCGCCCTTCCTGCTCGAGCCCTGGAGCGAGACGATGTGCTCCATGTTTCCAAAGAACCGGAGCTCGTTTATGTCCTCCTCTATCGTTACCACCCGCTGGCTTTGCGGAACGAAGGAGTGCATCGCAAGCAGGAGTGTTGTTTTTCCGGAGGCGGGCGCGCCGGAGATTATTATGTTGAGCCGCGCCTCGACCGCCATCCAGAGGTAGGCGAGCGTTTCCGGGGAGACCGCCTTCAGCTCCATCAGCCTCTTCAGACCAACGCGCTTTCCGCCGATTAGCCTGATTGATGCAATTGCCCCATTTGTTGAGTACGGCTTCAGTTGTGCATGCACCCTCGATCCATCGATTAGCTGGGCGTCCACCACTGGGAAAGTGGAGTTCAGTTCCTTTTGCGTGGCGCTTATCAGGCGGTTTATCGCATACCTGAAGTCCCGCTCGCTGTTGAATTTAAGGTTGGTGGTGCACCGCCCGTATTTTACATGGTAGACTATTATCGCCGATTGCGGGGAGTTTATCTCTATCTCCTCTAGGTTCGCGGCATCCTCCATGAGTATGCTGAACGGCCCGCACCCGACTATATCGTGCGCCACAAGGTACGCTATCAGCCTCTGATCTTCGTTGGTCCTGTACTCGCCAGCCGCCATCAGGCAGAGGTCGTACGCCCTTTTTGTGAGTTCCGTGGTGGGCCAGTCGTCGCCCATGGCCACGAGGCGCTCCACCACCTTTGCCTTGATGATGCTGCAAACCCCAATGTCGCCCTGCGTGAGGTTCAACGCCAGCAGCGAGTAAATCATCCTGTTTCCCGACTTCCCGACGGCCCTGTGTATCGCATCCTTTGTTTCCATCACACTGTCAGGGTAGTCGTGGAGCACCGAGAACGTCAAACACGAACGCCGAGGCTCGACGCTGTCAGACCCGTCATGTTTTACCGCAAGCCCTACCCCCTCGAGCAGCTTGGCAACCCTAAAATCCATCTCCATCAAGCAATTATGTTTATTAAAGTATATGAAATTATACTACAGTATATGAATTTACTCAGGTAAAATATATATACCTTGCTACTTTTTGGGCTCTTTTTTGCTTTTTTTTGAGCCTTAAGTAATGTTTATAAAGCTTGATACACAATATGATTTATGGCTGACGGCGAAAAGGTCAAGGATGAGATTTGGCTGCTGCGAAAGGCGCTGAGCAGGCCGAACTATGCTGTGATGACCCTGCTTCTGAAGAAGTCTCCGCGGACCACAAGGGAGCTGTACCTCGAGCTCGAGAAGAAGTTCACAAGAAAGACGCTTATCATAACGCTCAGGGAGCTGTCGTTGGACCTGAATATAATCCAGCCTACCCACATAAGGACCGAGAAGGGATACGGGCTTGGCTATAGGCTGAACCCGAAGGTGAAGGGCGTCATAAACGGCGTCAAGAAGTTCGCGAAGGTCCTCGAGGGCGTCAGGAATGCCTGATTACCGATTCTCTTCCCAGCTCTGCGGTGATTTGTAATCCTTGCTGCCAAGCTCCCACCCGATCGCCCCGAATATCTCCCTCAGGTGTTCTTTGTTGCTAGATTTAGGGATGGGCAGCGCCCTCTTCATCAGGTAGTTGAGCGCTATCTGGACGGGTGTCCTGCCGGTGCGCTCCGATATCTCCTTCACTTCTGGTATGTCCTCGATATTTCCCTTGCCGAGATAACCCTTACTCAGAGGGGTGTAAGCGATGAACTCTATCTTGTTCTTCTTGAAGAATGGAAGAAGCTCCTCTTCTGGACTCTTGTCGAACAGGTTGTAGTGCACTTGGTTAGCCAGTATCCTGTTCTTCTTTGCGGCAGCCATCGCGCGCTTCGTTTCCTTCACGTCGAAATTGCTCACCCCTATGTGCCTTACGACCCCCTCATCCACAAGCTCCTCCATCGCGGATACCGCAACCTCGAGGTTCGCCCCTGGCGTGAGCCAGTGTATTAGGTAAAGGTCTATGTAATCACACTTCATCCTCTCCAGGCTTGCCATAGCCGCCTTCTTCAGCGCGTTGTGGCCAAGGTGGGTTGGCAGGACCTTCGTGATTATGAACAGCCCGTCCCTGTCATGGTCTTTTATCGCACGTCCCACCAACTCTTCGGCATGCCCGTGGCCGTACATTTCGGCGGTATCTATGACATTGACGCCGTTGTCGATCGCAAACCTGATCGCGGCTATGTCGGCATTATCATTTTTTGTATCCGATAATATCGAGCCTCCGCCCATGTGCCATGTTCCGATTCCGAGCGGTGATATTCTCTTTCCACCCAATCTGGTTATCATACGTTATCATCGCTGTGGGCCTATAAATCCCTTGAACTCATCGAACTCCTTCTCGTTGAATGGCTCTTTGTAGAGTTCATTGACAAGCCACATCCCGCTCTCACTTATCTTCTCCTTCGGCGAGTGCCTGCCCAACCATCCAGCGGAGGGCTTGCACATATCGCATGCGGAGACCGTTGATATGATCTTCGATTCCAGATGAAGCCTCTGGCTCTTTTCCGACACTTCAAAAACGGCGAAGCTGAAGTTCTCCTGCAAGTACTTTGTGACCCTCCTCTCTGTTTCTTGCAGCTTGTTGCTGTCTATCTTTCCTGAATTTTTATCCTTCGATTCTCTGGTGGTAAGGTCGATATCCCAATCGGCGAGGAACGGATCCTTGTCCCTGTTGAGCAGAGCTCTCCCTATGTTCTTCCGGAAGATGCTGCGGTCCTTGTTCTCGTTCTCAAAGTGCTGCCATAACCTTGATCGAAGTTGTCCCTCTCCGGTATGGGTCCCGACCCTGACTATCCTGTCGCCACCGTGCGCCCGCTCGCCGTTTTCAAATAGGATGTAAATCCCGTTCTCCGGTATCTGCTTTGCATCGAACGGGAACCTGTATCTTTTCATTCCGTTGAAAAGCAGGTGCAGTCCCCCACAAAGCGATGGGCCACCGCTCTTCGAGATGCGCGCCTGTTTCCCAGCTTTCAAATCTCTAGCTGCCAAGAAACCATCCAAAACCATCAAGCCAGGAAGGGGAGTCGCACCCCTCTATTCCGCTCTGCAGGCGGACGCATAGCTCATCTGCCATCCTGGCACTTACTTAGATTAAGTTGTTTGGGCGTGGTATTTAAAGATTGCCATCTTATCAATATGGGGTGTAACGATGGCTGACGACAAAAGCATTCCCGAGGGTCTGATATCCCAGACCGAATCATTCGACTCGAAGACTCCGATATCGAAGCTGATACCTGCGATCCAGCAGTATGACGCCGTGATCGTGAACAAGAACGGCTCGTACCTGGGGATAATCGATTCGCGCACCATATACAAGCAGATGCAGGACCTGCGTGTCTCCACTGCGCAGGTTGCCGAGAAGTACGTGACCCGTGTTCCGCGTGTGTCTGACACTACGTCGATTGATGATGTTGCTTATTACTTCAACAAGGCCCGCTCCAAGGCGCTGCCTTATGCGAAGAACGACGTGGTAAAGGGTATATTGAAGCGGTCTACAATGCTCAAGATACTCCTCTCGCTCGGGAGGCTTTCCGGAATCACCGCCGAGGAGGCGATGACCTCTCCGCTGATCGCGATTGACATAACCGCAAACGTCAGCCAGGCGAAGGCTGCGATGAGGGCCAACAAGATGAACCGCGTCGCGGTGATGGACGGCGAGAAGTTCGTGGGGATAGTCACCAACTACGATCTGATATCAAGGTTCCTGAAGCATCCCGAACGGCTGCCGGAGATGAAGACTTACATGTACAACCCCGCCAACGTAACGCTCGAAAGCGTGGTGGAGCGCAACCCGCACACGCTGGACGTACAACGCGGGCTGAGCGATGCGGCTAGGGAACTGATAGAGGACAACATCTCCTCCGTCATCGTGACCAAGGGCAGCAAGCCGGTCGGAATACTTACTGAGCTCGACATAATCACGAGCGCGGTGGCGAGGAGCAGCAAGGAGGTGAACAAGGTCTTTGTTTCGGGATTGGACGCTGACACCTACCAGTTCGAGGACGAGATCCGGGAGACTTTGGTATCGTTTATAGCCAAGGCGGAGAAGCTCAGCGATACGAAGGTGGATTACATAAGCCTGGTCGTGAAGAAGTTCAAGACCAAGTCGTACGAGCTCCACGCCCGCCTTTCGTTGGGACGGCACGGGATAATCAACGCGCACGTCGAGGGGCACATATTCGAAAGGACCTTTACCGAGCTTCTGGACATACTGAAGCATGACGTCAAGAGGAGGAAGGAGAAATACCTTACGGTCAGGAAGGTGCTGCACAATGCGCACGCTTCCGAAGAGGAATCATGAGCGGGATGGATGGATGACCAGTTCGATCGCGGACAAGAACTACAAGGGGCAGTCAAGTCTCGAACTTTTGGTTACGCTCGCGTTCGGCCTGATTATTCTGCTGCCGATTGTCGTGCTCGCCTTCATCCAGATAGCCAATTCATCCTCATCTCTGTCGACCACCGAGGCCCAGGCCGCGGCGAGCAAGCTGGCGAGCGTCGCCACCTCCGTGGGGGCACAGGGATACCCGGCGAAGCAGCTCGTACTTGTCCAGGTGCCGCAGCAGATCACCAACATCTATGTCGGCACGAGCACCAACGGCCCGGGGCATGTGATCACTTTTGTCGTCAATACCAACGCAGGGCCTAGCTATGTCACTTCGTACACGCCTCTCAACGTCAGCGGGAACCTCGGCCAGATACTTGCGCCGGGGCTGTACCTCGTAAATGTGAGCGCACAGAGCACATGTCCCGGTAATCCTGCGATATCCTGCGTGTACATCGCGTCTACATAATCTCAGAAAACGTGTCCTCCTGGGACATAGGCTGCAGGTTCAAATACCTCCGTACCGTCGCGCCAAACGCCTTACGTTGTGCATCATAGTATCACTTTAAATTTTGATAATCTTCTCCGAATTTCAAGAGTTGTTTGTTGTTCAGGCGCCTCTTTTTGCTTCTATTTGTAACCTTCTTCTGGCTTCCGCATAACGAGCAATGCGTATGACCCATCTTATCGCCGAACCAATTATCTGTCCTTATAACCAAAGATCTTATTGTATTCTTTATGGTCTACTATGTCAAGCACGTCAAGCCATATCGCAAGGATCTCTACTTCTGGACTTTCCCTTTGCGGCTGCTTCAATGTATATATCAGCCTCTAATATCCGGCCAGATCAACCCTGAACAGGTTTGTAACTTTATAATCACGCGCATATTTTGTCCGTGCAACTATTTTTCTATTAACCTGGTCACCATAGTCATATTTTGTTTTAAGGATTGCAATTTTATCGTTTATTGAATTAGATAGCGTTTGATTGAACGATGAATTAATGTCCTTTGCTTTCTCTTCTTTTACTTTCTTCTCTAAGCTCAAGTACGCTTCTTTTGCGTCGCCTAGTAGTTTTACAACTACCCTCTTCTCCGCCATGAAATTTACACCTCCAGTCCTTCACTTTCAGCTTTCTCGAGCCTTTTGCTCGGATTAAAAGTCCAGATAAAGCCTTTTTTGGTTTCAAGAATCAATCCTCTTTTCTCCATGTAAGTCAAAGCAAGATTCAAGGTGGAACGCATAACTTTTGTCGGCAGCCTTGCAAGTATCTGATTCCTGCTCAGTGCAATATCCGCATTTTTTACAACATCCTCTATCGCAAGTATCGTCTTGAGGCTTGGATAGTGCACAATATTCATCATTAATCTTTCCATATTAATACCTAATAAACTTATAACCTCATAAATATATAAGCCTTTGCTTAATATGTATGTGGATAAGTTTGGCTCTTTCACAAGAAGTGCCCTCCGACTTTTACCTAAAATGAGTCGAAGTTTGAATAATCGACACCTCCATTTATCATCCAATCACTTAAGCTTCAGCAGGTATGTGTGCCGGTATATCTCTTTCCCGTTCTTTATGCTATACAGCGTGTAGGAGGCCTTTACTGGGAGCTTGTTGTACGTCAGAAATCCTTTCGTGAGCATCTTGTCGCTCGTGTATATATCCATCCCATAATCGGCCTCCTCC
>DAHXLY010000003.1 GCA_027365735.1 Microcaldota archaeon | reverse complement strand
GTCGACGAGGAGAAGGGCGCGGAACTAGCGGGGGCGAGGTTCTACTACAAGCAAAACGAGCTCGTGCTACTGGACCTTGCGCTCGCGATGCACGCGGTGAAAGTGCTGCGAGACCAGGGCTTCGCGCTGATGACCCCGCCGTACATGGTGAAAAGGATCGTCGAGGAACTTGCAACGACGCTGGACGCCTTTGAGGAGACAATTTACAAGATAGAGGGCGAGGACCTCTTCATGATACCCACCGCCGAGCATCCGATCGCCGCCTACAACAGGGGCAGGCTTTTCCTCGAGAAGGACCTGCCGCTGAAGCTAGCAGGGTACAGCGTATCCTTCAGAAAGGAGGCGGGCGCGCACGGCAAGGACACGAAGGGAATCTACAGGAACCACCACTTTAACAAGGTGGAGCAGTATATCATTTGCACACAGGACCAGGCAGAGGACGCACTCAACCTGGTACTTGAGAACGAGGGCAGGCTTTTGCAGAGCCTTGGCATCCCGTACAGGGCGATAGAGCTGCCGACGTGGGACATGGACAAGAAGGCCTACCGCCACATCGACATAGAAGGATGGTTCCCCGGCCAGAACAGGTATGGAGAGCTGGGAAGCCATGCGTCCGTAGGGACGTGGCAGGCCTCGAGGCTCAACATGAAGTACGTGCCGAAGGGCAAGCAGGACCCGCAGCTTGTCACTACGGTATACGGAACCATGATACCGATGGAGCGGGCGCTCTCGTGTCTGTTGGAGAACGCGCTCGACGAGGATGGTGTTATCCAGGTACCAAGGGTATTGGCCAACATAACTGGAATAGATACTATCAAGCCGGCGAAATGATGCTGGGCACGAAAGGGAGTGGGTCGGTGGCGGAAAGCGGGTCGGAGAAGTTTGTCACGCCAGCCCACTACAGGGCGCCGCCGCCTAGTGAGCAGAATATGGCCAATCCGCTGAGGGTGGCGTTTCTTGGCAAACTGGATGCAGTGATGCTGGCCGATGGTTGGCAGCGCGGAAAATGCGACACGTGCGGGGTTACATTCTACAGCATGGGCCAGAGGCTCGGCAACTGCGGAAGCGAGTTCTGCAGCAACCAATCGTTGTGCTTCCAGGCTGGAGACGCGAAATCACCAATCACCATAGAGGCACTGATGAAAAAAATGCGCGACCACTTTGTGGGTGACGGCTACACAAGCCTCGATCCGAGGCCGGTGCTTCATTGGAGGGGGAAGTCCGGCGAGAAGCAGCTTGATGAGAGCCTCTTCACCGTGGCGGTTGTCCAGATGTTTGACGAGATGATGTTTGAGGAGAAGGAGGTCGATGTGGCGAAGAGAAAAATATTCTCTTGGCAGCCGGCGATCAGGTTGATCATGCGGGATCAGATCAGCAGGGATAAGGGGTTCTACTCGTCCTTCGTCAACGTCGCGACCGAATCGGTGAACCCTACGCCTGAAGAGCATGTAGCGGACGTGATCTCGTGGATGAAATTCCTCTCTGAGGTGATGGAGAAACAGAACCTTTCGATGAAGGTGTACGACCACGTGCTGGATTGGTACGGGAGGAAAAGCCCAACTGTTCACATATTCTTTGCATACAAAAGCTTTGAGCTTGGGGACTCCGGCTACCATTACGCCTTCCCGCAAAGCACAAGGCAGCCGCTGGTCTTCAGCGACATAGGATTCGGGTTGGAAAGGATAGCTTGGTGCGCAAACAAGACGGTCCGCAACTTTGACATGGTCGGGCCGCTGACCGAGTCGGTGAATGACAACATACAGCTTATGGACAGGACCAGGACTCTTGCACTCCTCATAGGCTCGAATATCACACCGTCAGATACGCCGTACGGAATGAAGGTCAGGAGCCTAGTTAGGGATCTCGTGGCGGCTGATGGGGACGCACTCAGGTGGCACACGCTGGTCCCGTACTACTACAAGTTCTGGAGTTACTTCACGAAACTCCAACTGGGGCCCACACAGATAAGGGAGGTGATCAGAGATGAGGTCAACAGGCAGAGGAACGGGCAACTTGCTGCAGAACTAAAACTTAGCATATCCGGAGATGATGCAAAGGCGCCGACCTACGAGTTTGTAGAGAAGTGCATAGCGGGCGGGTTCGGAAAGAGAATACCTCTCGATCGCATAGAGAAGGCGCTAGGAGGCCTCAAGAGGCAGTGAAAAGCCGAAGCCCGCAAAGGTTATTAAGAGGGAAGAATCAAAATATTTATTGGGAGAACCGACCATGCCGAACATCAACACCAGGAAAATATCGGAGATAATGGACAGGAAGTTGGTTGCGATATCCAACACCACCACGATAAGATCCGCACTGAATTTGGTGAAGACCAGCAATGTCGGCATAATCCCAGTCCTGGCGAACGGAAGGCTGGTCGGGATGGTGGATGAAACCGAACTGCTACTTTTCGCCGCGAGCCATAAAGAGGAAGACCACTCGGTCGGCGTGGACAGGCTTATAAAATCGCCGATCTTTGTGGAGCAGAACGACACGATCGCCACGGCGATAAAAACAGCGCTAGATCACGACATGCAGAGGCTGCCGGTGGTTGATTCTCTTGCTGGAATGAGATGCGTTGGACTGATCAGCACCACCGAACTGCTCAAGGAAGCGGCTGGCAAATAAAAATCAGTATGCGCCCCTGAACGGGTTTCTCTGCGTCCTCACACCCTGCTTCAAGTCCTTTTCCGCCGCCTCGACGCACTCTGAACACTTGCACACGAGATTGTGGACGTCAACGGCCTGCTCCTCCTTATTCTCATCCCCCGAGGTATGGAATCCATTCCTCACTCCTTTCGTTAACCAAGACCAGAGACCCATCAAATCATTCCACGCATCACTACTGTAATTTGGTAAAGGTGGTTTATAATGATATATAAGCCTTACGTTATCTGTGGAACATCAGCCCATCGCGCTCTCGTATCCCTTGAGGCGGCGGGTTATCAGCTTGTAGAACATCCCTATCAGCACCGCAAGCGCGATGACCGCCGGTATGAAGAATGAAAGTCCTTGTTTGCCGATGAACAGCTCTGCCGGGAAGTAGGTCGCAAAGCCTATCGGCACCAGCAGCGTCAGGAGGATCGTGCCGGTGAACCCGTAAAGGCTGAGCGGCTGGTTGGTGAACCCGGTTGCGAGGTTGAAGATGTTCGATATCACGCTGCTCGACCTCAGGCTTCGGTAGGCGAAGAGCACTGCCGTCTGGAGGAAGAGCGTTATCGCTATCGTGCCGAGCACAAACACGACCGCGAACATCCCTGCCCCGGGCAGCGTAAAGGTGAGGTGAGCCATTACATACGCAAGCAGTATTAGGTAATCAATCACGTTGATTCCGCTGGTCGTGTCGCTGAAGTTGGCCATGATCGCATTGAACGCCGAGTACGGCCTGGTGAGAAGCACATCAAACCCTCCGGTCCTGAGCGAGAGCATCAGACCGCTCGGGCTCGATACGTATGGCACGAGGGATGAGACCAGGCCCACCAGTATGTTCAGGAATAGCAGCTGGTAGAAGGTCCACCCGGGCACCCCGGCCGAGACGTTGTAAATAACATAAATGAACAGGAAGGTCACAAACGGCGATACCGCGCCATAGAGCAGGTAGAACACGAACTGCGTACGGTAGATCGTGAACCCCTTCCAGCCGTAGTACTGCGTAATCAACGCTATCCTAATGGCCTCGAAAAAGTTTATGATTGGATTTTGATCTCTCTCATACCTCATTCAACCACCTGCAGCCATTATTTTGTTCTTCGACAGACCCCATGCTGCGTATGCGATGACGGACAACGCGATTATCCACTCGACGGCCTCGACCATCGCGGCGCCTATGAAAGCGGGCGTCGCTATGCCTGTTATGGTGGCGACCGGAAGGTAATACACCAAATAGAAGGGCAGCGCCTGGATGATCGTCTGCATCGCCGGCGGAAACACCGTCAGCGGAATCATCCTGCCTCCGAGTATCGCGAAACCCCACTGCAGTATGGAGAGTATCCCCCAGATGTTTATAAGGTATGCCGATAGGCACCCGGCAGTGAAGAATATCAGGCTGCTTATGATGAAGCCAAGCAGCATCGTCAGCATGAACATCCCTATGAATGCGGGGTTGATGTGGTACCCTATCGCCACCGAAGCGACTATCATGATCGGCACAGTCAGTATCAGGAAGTCAAACATCGAGTCCGCCAAAGTAACGGCGAATGCCAGCCACGGATAGCTGAAGGGCTTGACCAGCTTTCCGGCTATGTCCCCCGACTTTATATCCGATTGCATGTCGAATCCTATGTTGACGTTAAGCACCGAAGCGGTCACAGCGCTCATCGCTAGGAAATATATGTAGATCGCCGACTGCGGGAAGCCGTTCAGGGTGTGCGTGCCGGTGGCTGCGTATATCACGCTCCATAGCACTATGCTGCCTATGGGCGACAGTAGTCTTCTTATTATCGCAACCATCAGCTCGAGGCGGTAGGTAAGATATGCTCTCCACTCTATCAGCATCGCCGCGATGTACTGGCTTGCGAATCCGTTGTTTTCCATCATACCACGCTACTTCTTCATCCTCGTGTAGAACTTCTTCATCACATCCTGGATTTCTGGTTCGACTATGTTGAAGTCCTCGACCCTCGGGTCGGCGAGGAGCTTGGTGAACCTCTTGTTCCTGATCTGCGAGCTGTTTACCTCCAACTTCACATATGACTCCTTGCGCTCCACGACCTTGCCGTACTTCGAGAAGTTCAGCCTCTTGCCGTCCTGGTAATATATCTCTGCGTACTTGTAGTCCCCGTACAGCTTGCTTAGCTTCTCCTTCGTGTCGTCGAACACCTTCTTGCCCCTGTCGATTATCACCACGTTCTCCGCGAGTATCCTCACGTCCTCGAGTATGTGGGTGGTGATCAGGAATGTACGACCATAGTTCTTCTGGAGGTCCAGCACCGCTGCGCGGAGGTTCAACATTGAAGGAAGGTCGACTCCGATCGTCGGCTCGTCCAACACTATCAGCTCCGGCATGTGGAGCACAGCGGCGACGAAGTTGCACTTCATCTTCTCTCCGAGCGACAGCTCCCTCACCTGGCGGTTGTATACATCCTTCAGCTCCAGCATGCCGACCAGGTAGTCGAGCCTCCTCTTGAACTCGGCTTTCGGTATGCGGTACACTTGTCTTATGTATTCGAAGTTGTCAATCGCAGGCAGGTCGGTGTACAGCACAGGGTGCGCGCCCAACACGACTCCCACCTTTCTTGAAAGCTGGATCCTGTCCTTCCACGGGTCCATGCCAAGAATCTTGATATTGCCGCTGTCTGGATTCATTATGCCGACCAGCATCTTGATGAGGGTCGACTTCCCTGATCCGTTCTTCCCAAGGAGCGCCATGATCGTGCCCTTCCTGACGTTGAACGATACCCCGTCCACCGCCTTCTTAATGAACTTCTTCCTGCGCAGGCTCTGGAAAAAGCCTCCGCTGGAGTGTTCGACCGTGTCGAAGTACTTCCGTACGTCGCTGATCTCTATTGCATTTGCGTTTGCATTTGCATTTTCCATCTCTTTGGATATCTTGGCCATCTCCATCACGGTTTTACGAAGTTTAGCAGCGGCGCTACCTTGCGTAAATTGACCTGAGGTGGTTGGAACGTAAAAATACTTAATCCTTCTGTACTTGCAAGGGGAAAACAACGATGATTGTCAAATGGTGCTTCTGCAGATGTTCTCCAAAAGCTGTACAAAATCAATAAAAGCCTCCTTTATCTATCATCTTGTATGGAAAAGATGGCAGGAGGCACGCTCAGAATAGGAAACAGGGAATACGAGTTTGTGAAGAAAAGGGCGTATAGCTCGATTTCGGTCTACAAAGGGAGTGGAACCTATCTTAGGATGGGAAACACCAATGATGTCAAAAAAGACATGGAGGTATTCGAAAAACTGCGGAGGTTCGGGTTCCCAGTGGCAAGGTTAATCAAGGAGGGCAAGGTCGATGGTCAAAGCTTCTACGTCGAGGAGTCTCTCGGAGACGTGCATATGGGTGAGATATTCATGAGGGACTGCAGCAGATCGGGTACCGTATCTGCCGCCAACTTCAAAAGGTACATCGACATGACAAGGCTCTTTTGCGAGGCCCAGCTGAGAAGTGCGACCAAAAAGGAAAAATTTGACATAAAGGGATTTTTTTCACATAAGCTTTTTGAGGAACGGCCCGATTTGAAACATGACACCATCAAAGCGCTCAAACAGGTGAAGGACAGAACTTCGGTTTTTCCAATGGTGATCACGCATGGAGACCTTAACCCGTTTAACTTCATGCCAAAGGGAATAATAGATTTCGAGTTTATGTTCTACGGGCCTGCCGGATATGATGCAATCACAAACCTCTACCACATTTACGCATTTCCAAAAACCAGAAACTTCAGCAAGAGCAGAAAATATGAGATGTGGCGCGGATATGATTTCACGGCAGCCCAAAGAGTATCCTACCTGAACGCAATTGACGACGTCTACGTAAGGAACGGGCTGCCGAAACCGTCAGATTATAAGGATGATTTCATCTTCGGACGGATAATTTGGTCAGCCGTCCAATTGCAAAAGTTTCCGAAAACGAGGGAATGGCGCTATTCAATTTATGAGAAAATACTGCAGAACTATCTATGCGGAAAGCCGATAATCGAAACGATAGTAAACTTTCCCTCGTGATAAATTACGGGCACACTAAATCAATAAAAACCTTCTTCACCAATTCCTTTCATGGACAACTGCATTTTCTGCAAAATCATCGCCGGGGAGATCCCGTCCTGCAAAATCTGGGAGGACGGGGACTACATAGCGATACTCGACGCGTTCCCGAACATAAAGGGCCAATCGCTTGTGATACCGAAAGTCCACACAGACAGCGATGCGTTCAAGATGAGCGTTCCCGAATACAGCAGCTTTATGAAGGCAGTGAAAAAGGTGGCAAAGCTATTGGCCAAGAGGCTCAAAGTGAACAGGGTTCACCTCGTCCTAGAGGGAACGGCGGTAAACCACCTGCATGCGAAACTCTATCCTGCGATAGGTTGCAGCAAGGATTCCATTTCCACAACGGCAAAGGAGAATGTCAAATTCGACAGTTATCCGGGCTACGTGACTACCATCATGGGACCAAGAGCGGACGAGGAAGAGCTAAAGGAGCTCCAGAAAAGACTCAAAGAGGATGTCAAAAGCTGACTGCTAACCCCTACTACACCACCATTCTGTCATTTCCGTCAGTCTCAACGCCGCCACCAGTGCAGGAATAGCTTTCCTCAATGACAACCTCCATGTCAGTATCAGAAACCGCATGCTGCTTTGTGGGCGACCCATTTCCTTTCAGCTCGGTTCTTAACAAAGGCAAGTGATGCACAAAACCCTCATAAGGACCAATAAACTGCTCCGGGCATTCCCCACTCGCCGTATCTTGCTTTTTTGGCTTGTTCTCGGTTACAAATTTATCCATATATACACCTTTACAAACATATTATCAATCACATCTGCGCTCTGCTCTCAGCGCGATATCCATCATCGACTCCATTTCTCTAACGGTGCCCACCTTTACCTCCTCTCCTTGCGTGCGCTTCAGCTCCATAAAGCACCCATCATCTGCGTATGCACCCCCAGCTGTGGTGCAGATTCGGTTATCCTTATCTATTTCCCTTCCGATCTTTGCAATTGCAGCCAGCATCGCATCACTTGCCGGTTCTTGCGGCCGTCTTCACATAGTACTTCTTCCTGTCAATGAAGCCGACTCCGATCTTCTTGGTTATCTTCCTTTTGACGTCGGTCCTGCGGTTGTTCCAGATCCTCACCTGCAGCGCAAGAGAGCCGATCGTTGACAGATCACCCTTCTTGACATTGGTGTCCTTTATCTTCGATTCAAGGTTCCATATCTTGGAGTTGACCCTGTAGAGCTCATCAACCCATCTCTGCTGCATTAGGCCCTGCCTCTTCAGCTCGAGCACCTCCCCCGCCAGGGTATCCAACTCCTTTTTGAAGAGCAGATCCCCATTCCTCTCCAACTTCAGTGCTACTATCGTGTAGCGGTCTGCCAGTTCTGCTGGTGATATATCCATGTTTCCACCTTTTTATCGTAATTGTATCAGTGCCTCCTGCCTCTGCTGCCTGTTTTCCGACGGACCATAGTTCATCATTGGGTAAACCGCACACTCGGTGCAGCACGGGCACGGTTCCTGCTTTCCAAGGTCGGTTATCACGCTTGTTGTAACCCCTTCAGCCTTACCGCCGATCACCCTCGTGCTAAATATGCATGGGTATATTTTGCCGTCAGCCTGTACAAATGCGAAGTCGGAGCCGGCGGTGCATTTCAATCCCGTCTGCCCAGTGCGTAGGTATCTGGTCTGCATCGCTTGGAATGGATCTTCGCTGTAGTGCTGCGCTATGAATGCAAGGATCTCTTCGACTTTTTTCGGTGGAATCTGCTCATCCTTTCCGGTGTTCTCATTGTGGTAATAGGTTCCGCTCTTGCTCGCCATCCTAAATGTATGTGCAAAACCATTCTTCTCCGCAACACACCTTACGTAGTCGAGCTCTGACACATCGGCGTTGTATAACGTTATAGTGGTGGACAGCGATCCTGTCACGTTCTTTCTCCCCGACTTGCTAACCACATCTATCGTCGACATCACAAGCTCAAACGACCTGACGCCGCGCTGTTTGTTATGGACCTCCGGGGTGCCCTCCAATGAAATTGATATTGTCAGTTTTGGAACTTTCCCGGCGAATTTTTCTATGAATTTCCCGACGCGCTCTGGATAGGTGCCGTTCGTGTTGATGAATACCCACGAAAGATTTGGGAGTGCCTCTATCATACCCTCGATGACCCCATTGAGGTGCTCGACGTTCATAAACGGCTCACCTCCGGTTATCGCAACCTCCTGCAGATCCCTGAACTCCTGTCTGCGCAGCATGCCGGTGAACTCGCTCGCGCCGGTCTTGACAATGGGTGCGTTCTTGTATATCTGGCACATTACGTCGCATTTGTTGTTGCAATAATCGTTAACGGCCAGTGTTATTTGTTTCAGTGTCATTCAACCACGTTTTTTTCTGTATGAGTCAAACTTAAACCACTTGTACGCCGGCGATATCAGCCAAGAGCTCGAGACAAGGTCTGCAGTGCGAGGTGCGGGAAAGAAATTCATCACGTTCTCCGTGATGCTTGCTGGGTCAAACAGTTCAAACATCCATGCGTTCCGCCCTTCTTTGTATTTGGCCCTTAACCTCTCAAATGACCACACCAATCTGCCGTTCCTCTCCCTAAGTCCAGAGATCTTCGGATCCCTTCTCGCAAATGCAAGCCTCTCAATGTCCCTGATGAACTCTTGCACGCCCTCGTGCACCTCACACAAACCATCACCGATCAGCGAGACCGCGCATTCCGCCATCAGGTCGGCGAACCTTCCGTTGTCCTCCCGCTCGTCGAAGACCGCAGGGTACATCGCACCCCCATAGCGACAGAACCCAAGCGGTGAGTCGGAGGCTAGAGACTGCAGGCTCGAGTCATCCCAAAATGCCTTCTTGTAAATTGCAATCGTTGGCACGCCCAGCCTGTTGAACAGGTGGGGCAGCGACGTATCGACGCTGAAGACCAGTGAGACGTCAAGCTCCCTGCACCGTTCGGCAAGGTCGGTAAGCCCGTTGTCGTAAAGCAGCCTTATTCCGCTGCGTACGCGGTTGTCGCTCGCGGCCAACAGAGAGGAGAATTTTGCCACCCAGGCGACGTCCTTTGCACTCTCCCTGACCCCGGCGGAAACATATATCGGCGCGCTGATTCGTGTGAGCATCTTTTTGCAGAGGTCCAAGAACTTCTCGGGTGGCAGGTCCTTTCCGCCTAGCGAGCTGAGGGCGTTGCCCAACAGTGCAATCCTCCCGTTTTCTCTAAGCTCTGCCGACGGCCGTGCCACGCAGCCACGCTCACACACCGATGCCCGGTCAACAAACGGAAGCAGACAGTCATTCATATAGTCTTCGATGTTCGACTCCCTCAACAGAGGATCAGCGCTACTCAGGTGCCAGACCTCCCTCTTTTTTCCTAGCTTTATCGCCAGGTTGCGGGAGACCACCAACACAAACACCTCCCTGTCCTTTATAGCATCGATTAGCTCCAACCTCTTACCCCAATGGCTGTCTATCAGGTCGGGCATTATCACGACACTGGATTCATCACATATCCCGGAGAGCTCCTTCGGGTCGCACGGGGCGCTGGGGTAGAACCCGTCTATGTGTTTGTACGCCCTCGAGAGCACCCTGACATTCTTCTTGTCTATGCCATAGTCCTTAACAAAAGCATCAAGGAAGTGCAGCCCTATTATGGAGTCGCCTATGTATGTGTAGGCGTCTACGTACAGCACGTTGCCCGTCCACGCCATCGTCCTCTTCGTCAGCTCCCTGAACTCGCGCACGCTACCTACCTCATTCCACTTCAGCGGTACATCCCCATCAAGCAGGTCCATCAGCATTATCCTCTGTAGGTTTCGTATCCTCTCACCCCTAAGGAATATCTGGATATCAAGGCTGCCACACTCCAGCTCTGCATTGCTGAACTTTTCAGTGTATATAGGGAATGGGAATCCAACGTTGAGCGCCACCGTGCCCGTGGAGGAATTGTGGGCCGGCCTTATCGATACTACCACTTCATCTGAAAGCTCGGTGAGCGAGTAACTCTTGCCAGAATGTTTGAATTCGGCGACCGCGTTATTTATCATATTAATGTTGTATATCACAAATCCCTCCAGGAGCCTCACGAGTATCCTCGCATGCGTTCCAGAAAGGCTTGCCATCAGCTGCGGCTTGCGCAGCTCACCATTCGTGTCGCCCGGCCCGGGCAGCCAAAGGGCAAGCTCCTTTTGTGGGTGCTTGTCCTTGTGTACGCCAGCCATTGACACCACTATCGTCCCGGTTTTACTCTTCTCTTGAATTTTCATCGTAATCCCTCGAAAGCCCCTCAATGAGGCGTTCCATATATACAGGGTCGTGTTCATCGGCGCATTTTCCTGAAACCATAGCGACAACTACTCCAACCATCTCCGCATCGGCGCGGTCGGAGACCGTGACTCCTTGCGATCCAAACGAAGCCGCACACATTCTAAGCAGTGAGGTGAGGCACTCCAGCGCCCGTTCCGGGTGCTCCCTTATCAGGCTGCAAAGCCTGTCCCTGGCGCTATCAACCTGCATATGAATCCTAATTGCGGCTTCGGCCATTTTACCAACCTTCAACTGAAGTTTGGAAAACAATGCTTCCCAAATATTTAAATACACAATGAGCTGCTTCTTATTTAAAAAAATCAAAATAATACTAATTAACAAGTTAATTGAATATTTTAGATATAATTTTAAAAAAATATAGTAAAATGCTGTTCTTCGTATATTAAAGAATTGGTATTTAAAATTTGGTGCTGCATCACACACTGTGATTTGCATGCACACCGACGCAAACAACCTAGACAGGAATTCTGGCAACCGCACCGCGGCAAAATTTGACATCGTAGAAATAGGCAAAGGGTTCGGTGAAGCAAGATTGCAACCCGACAGATTCGTGGAGACCATACCCGAGACTGAGCTTGAATGCAAAATTGACATCTCTGAGCTCAGTAACATGGACTTTATCAGCGCGTTGCACAAACCACCGATAGCACTTTTCAGAAAAATAGAAAGAAGGAGACCCATACGCTCTACAGGAACGACTCGCATTCGTATCAAACGGGTGTAATAATAGACAACTACGTGGAATCAAACGGAGGGAGTGTTATAAAAAGATCGACGCAAAAATGGATCAAGATAAAGGACTGGCTGGCACATATTATAACGACAAAGAACAGCATTCCGATTCTCTTTAGGCCAGAGAGGAAGATACGACCCGATTCTAAAGAGTATTGCAAGACAATGGAGGAGGTCATGTCTTGGCGATGCCTGGGATCGTTTGAGAAGGAGTCGATTGACATTTCCTAAGGCTGGAAAACCACTATTTCGTGATAACTTTTGCAAATGCCTACTACGAAAACAGCAGCATCTCCCAGATGGAGATAGAATATGAAGGTCACATCAATGGTACGAAGACTCCGTCGATAAAGCAGATCGAGGAGAGCTTTGACCGCATATACGACCTGATGTTTGAGGGTAGCGGGGTGAAAGCAACGCCGCTTACCAAGGCACAATGGATATGCACAAAGGCGAAGGGGACAAAATTGTTTCGTGGAAGGCGTAGCAGTGTCGCCAGCCTCGCAACGTGAGGTGCCACGAATTGCGTGATGTTGCACAAATTCCTGGCTTGAAGGTCGTCAGGCCTTCGTGCGCTGGAGCGATATGAGCACTCCGACGGCCTGGGTCTTTTCTTTGATGGTGCCGAACTCTATCTCGATCGCTTTGCGCAACAGACCCTCATTCGTTGTCTTGGAGTCAGAGCCGATAGCGCGCGCGATGTTATAATTCTTGTTTTTAACTGCAACAACAAACGGGATTTCAAGGTGTTTATTTACCGCATCGGTTCTGGCACCACGTTTACGCAGCATTAATGCAAACCTCAGGCTCCCACCGGCCGCAACATCGTGCATCGGAGTGTTGTCATCGTTGTCCCTAACATCCGGGCTAACGCCACCGTCCAAAAAGTACTTCCCCTGCTCGTACAATCCGCGGATGGCGGAGCAGTGCAGGCCTGTCCTGCCGCTCCCATCGCTGCACCCTATCGGAACGCCGCGATCCACATAGTCCTTCAAAACGGACACCGGTTCACCCTTCCTGACGGCCATTAGAAATTCTTGTTCAAGCTTCAAGTTCCTTTTCTGATTTTTGACGGTCATGTTATCGTATTCCGTTGGATTTTAGGAGATATTTATACCTTCCTGAAGGATGGGGATTGGGACAATATTACCCACCATGAAGCGGTATCCTAGTCATGGTGGGCGCAAGATATGATAGATAACAGGATTGGCGCAGGTTGTGGATGTTGACTTTCAGAAACTCCTCCATGTCCTTTCTCCATGAAATTCTTTTCCTTATCGGAATTGGCTCTCTTCTTTTCATCATGGAGTTTACGGTTTCCGATATCGAACGGTTATGAAATACCTCTAGAAATCCCTGAGGATCCAATATCAATTCGTACGTCATCCGTTTCCAATCCCATACGCCGTAACTTTTCAAAGTGCTGTTGGATTTCGGCAGGGAATACAACGCAGCGCCGTAATCGCCGACCTGTTTACAAACCGATCTGCATGCGTATAAAGAGTCGCCAACGACTATCGCAAGATTTGGAATGTTCGAATGTGTTTGACGCATCGCAGTTGGAAACTGAGAAAGTTCGCCAGTATGATGGTCATCTGTCGATGAAAAACCCGATATTATTTTTGTGTGCATCCCTGCCCCTATTTCAGAGTACTGAAAGTCATGCTTCGTACTCGGCCATGTACAGCTCGCCTTCTTTGTTTTTGTCCTCTGTTCAGAACGTTTGTTCTCATAGTTCACTTTCATAGTGTTTGGATCTCCTGTTCCATCGAAACCCGACATATCTTCCTTGAAATTACTCCACTCGTTCGTGAGCCGGAATATCTCGTCAAAAAGTGGTTTGGTGCGATCCGGATCGTATCCTCTTTCCACAGTTTTGTAACTGAAACTCTTGGAGAATTTGATTGCCGTGAACATCTTTAGAAAACCGGCGGAAACTCTGTTCGAAAAACCAAAGTAGCACTGGAGCAGCATTATTTTTGCGATATCGTCTGCAGGTATCAGAGGTTTCCCCGGCAATCTCTTTCCCTTGTGTTTTCTTGACATCACTCTTCCATATGCGGCATCGACGACATCATTTATCACCTGCAGCATGTCAGTAACCTCGTTGACTTGCGCTTCATCATACTTATTTCCGTCTATTCGTTCCCCCTCTTTCTCTTCGTATTTGAATGTGCCCCTTCTAATCCCGGAAACAAGATTCTGAAGGTCCCTGCTCCAGAGCCTTCTCATCCCACCGCCGATATTCGTGGCCATAATAACACCAATAAGGTATACAATCGAAAGGTATATAAGGATATCCTTCGGATATCCATAATAAGATATAAAACTGCATGAAGTTTATCTGTAATGTGATTGCATGTCTAAGAAAAAAAATATTAAAATTATGAAGGAGGCATTAACCCTAGGCAAAGAAGTTGAAACGTTCTACGAAAAAAGGATAACAAAATTTGGAAATTCTGCGAAACTAGATGCACCAAAGATTTACATTGGGCGGCGTGCGTATGTGGTCATATTGAAGAACTAGAGTTTTGTCCCAAAGCCTGAAGGATGTTTTGCTTTAGATTTTTCTCTAATTTTTTAAGGATATTAGTAATTATGGGATGGCATAGGCAAGCAATAAATATTTGAAAATTCACAGCTCTGCCGTGTAAGCATGACCCAGTCTACCAAAACCAAGGGCCTTGAAATTATGCCAGAGATCAACATGGGGAATGGCAGGGTATACAAGACCGAATATAGAATTGCGTGCCCGAACGGAGTGGATACAGAGAAAATGGTAACGTACGTGGAAAGGAACGTCATGGCCGAGCTGAATAAAGCGGTGCGGTCTGCAGGTCAGGACGCAAAAGTCAGGGAGAATGGCGCGGGAGAGGAGGGAAGACGGGTGCTTGAGATACACACCAAGGATGAGAGCGTGCAGCTTGGCATTGTGGCAATATACTTAAGGCGCACTGCAGGAGAAAGAAAGATAGTCATCGAGTATAGCGATGGATTCAACTCGGTGCCAAATTGGATAGATTCGGTGCTGAAGGCATTTGCTGGAAAGGTCACGAATATAAATGAAAAAGAGCTGAGAAAATTATCGTTCGCGCCTGAAAGAATCACACCTAGAAAGGAGGAGCTGGAAATGGAAAACGAGGGAAGGAGGTCTAGACAAAGTACAGCCATACCTAGCGGAGGTGTAAGAGGCTTTATGTGATACGAATGCCCAATACTAGCAATAAAAACCAAAAATAAGCGAGAGAGGCCTGTCGATGATAGCGCTCGATCTTGAGTCCGAGGTAAGCGGTTGCATGCCCACAAGGTACGATGCAGATGTCAGGATGAATTGCGCACTTGACTCACTTCTTCGAATTTCAGAATGGAAATGGCGCGGCACCCCGGAGTCGTTACAGCGACATAGGTACTGGCCGGGCACAAAAATGAGATTCGGTACGCGAAACATTGATGTTGAGCACAGCGTGAAACTTGCACCAAACAAACCAGGACAAGATTCCATTGCAACAAATGTGCTAAAAATAACCCTTGCGGGCAGCAGCGGCACATTTGCGATAGAGGCAAAACGCAGAGAAGGCACCAAGAATTGGGAGTTCAAGATACTTGAACATGACGGGCATGGATGGACCATCGGGCCTCGCTCTGCAATGCTAAGAAATGCAGAATCAACAAACCCGATTGGTGACCTGCTGGAGACCTGCACCGGCGACTGAGCTTTCGCTGCACGATAGGGTTTTATAACATTCCGTTCAATAATTTGTGTTGGGGGCAACTTGTTCCAAACTAAGCCTAGTGATTCAATGGGTAAGGAGCTAGATGGAATGCTTAAGGGAACTTTAGAAGAGGTCAGCGGTCGCGTCACACGGATATCGGACCTCAAAGAGAAGGTAGGAAAGGAGGTCCTGATTAGGGGGTGGGTCCACAGGCAGAGGAGCGGTTCGAGCGTCGCTTTCGTCATAGTTAGGGACGGCACCGGGATCGTGCAGTGCGCGGTCAAGAACGACGATAAGAACAAGAGGATGTGGGACAACGCCAACAGTGTATTCATCGAGTCGGTCGTTTATGTTTTGGGTGAGGTTGCAGACGAGCCGCGCGCGCCGGGAGGCGTGGAGATACGCGCAAAAGACCTGAAGGTGGAATTCAAGGGCGAGCCGTTCCCGATAACGAAGGACCAGAGCACAGAATTCCTGCTTGATGTCCGTCACCTGTGGGTCAGGTCGCAGCACATAATCGACATTGTAAAGTTTAAGGCATTCCTGCTCAGGACTTGCAGGCAGTTCCTTGATGATAGGGGATTCCTGGAGTTCCAGCCGCCGATGTTTGTGGGCAGCGCGGCGGAGAGCGGCTCAACGGTCTTTGAGGTCAAATATTTTAACAGGAAGGCGTACCTCGCACAAACGGGACAGCTTTACAGCGAGGCGATGATTGCAGGTTATCCGTTGGTCTATGTGTTCGCACCGTCCTTCAGGGCGGAGCCGAGCAGGACCCCAAGGCACCTAACGGAGTTCTGGCAGCTTGAGCCAGAAATGGCGTTCTATGACCAGGCGATGAATATGAAGCTCCAGGGCGAGCTGGTAGAATACATATGTCACGAGGCGGCGAAAAAACAGGCGGACATACTCAGGAAATTCAGCCGCGACCCGAAGGACATGCTCGCGATAAAGGCGCCGTTCGATAAGATGACATACGAGGAGGCGATAAAGATACTCCAGAAGAAGGGGCTGGAGATAAAGTGGGGCGATGGAATAGGGCTTGATGAGGAGAAGAGGCTTGTGCAAGAGAACATGCAGCCGGTCTTCCTGACAAACCAGCCGAAAGAGATGAGGGCGTTCTACATGAAGATTGATCCAGATGATCCGAGGACGGTGTTGGACGGAGACCTGCTGGCTCCGGAAGGGATCGGCGAGATAATAGGAGGCAGCGAAAGGGTCGCTGACTACGACGAGCTGATAAAGAGGCTCAATGAAGCAGGACTGAGGGAGGAGAATTACAAGTGGTATATAGAACTGAGGAAGTACGGAAGCGTTCCGCACTCCGGATTCGGAATGGGGTCGGAAAGGGTATGCAGATGGATACTGAAGCTGGACAGCATAAGGGATGCAATACCATTCCCGAGGACGATGAACAGGGTTGAGCCGTAATCAGTGGAACTCAAAGACCTTGTACGGGTCGAAGGCGACCTTCTCCTTTATGAAATGCTCTAGTTCGTCCACCTTGACACGCACCTGGCTCTTATCGTCCCTTGACCTGACCGTGACGGTGTTGTACTCCTTCGACTGTTTGTTCGCTGAGTCGAAATCGACAGTGATGCAGAAGGGAGTGCCTATTTCATCCATCCTCGCGTACCTCTTTCCGATGGATCCGGAGTCGTCCAAGAACACCTTCAGGCTCTTCCTGAGTTTGTTGTGGACATTTTCAACCATCTTGTCGATTCCCTCGTCCTTCTGGAGCGCAAATAGACCGGCATGGTACGGAGCCATGAAAGGCGGAATCTTGAGGACGCTTCTTGCTTCGTCCTTTTTGAAGAACACGTCTATCAACATCCACAAGTTCCTGTCGACCCCAAAGCTAAGCTCCAGAACATTTGGCATCACCTTCTTGCCATCGATCAGCACTGCCAGGTCCTGCTTGGATCCCTTGCTGTGTTGGGTCAGGTCGTAATCACCACGGTAGTGAAGACCACCGACTTCCTTGAAGCCACCCCAGCTTTCGACGTCAACCTCTATGTCCATATGAACTTTATTGTAGAACGCCTTCTCGTCGCCGCCCTTCTCGAGGAAGTGGAGCTTGCCCTCCGGCACCTTTATTGCGTCTTTGTAGAACGCATCAATCAACGCCATGTGATATGCATAAAACTCGGGAATGTTGTGCTTCGTAATCAGATCCTCCACGGTGATCACTGCAGGCTCCTTCTTGTACAGAACGACGTTAAGCTTGCGCCCCCTTACTTTGCTGATGTCTGGTTTCCATGTCGCAGGGTCGAAGAATATCTGGAGCTCAGCCTGAATGAGTTCGCGCATTCTGTAAAGGCCCTGCCTTGGTGATATCTCATTCCTGTATGCCCTGCCAATTACGGCAAGCCCAAGTGGAAGCTGCTTTCGCAATATATTGAACTCTCTAAAGAAATTCAAATAAGCGGACTGCGCGGTTTCAGGCCTTAGATAACCACTTTCACCCTTGTCGGGACCCAAATGCAGGTCAAGCATCATGTTGAACGCCTTTGACGGCATGAACTGTATGGACTTGCACTTCGGGCACTTCAGTTTGTTGTCCCTTATTGCCTTGTCGATCTCCTCGCTTCCGGCACCTTCCGATATTTTCGCGCCTGCATCCGCCAGTAACACATCAGCGCGATAGTAGGTCTTGCACTTGCCACATCCTACCAACACATCATTGAACCTGGACGCATGGCCTGAATGAATCAGGGGGCTTTCAGGAAGCATATTAGCACCATCGATGAGATGGTAGTCCGGATTGGTGTCCACGAAGTATGAGAGCCAAACGATCTCCCATCTCCTCTTGAAGAGCGCGCCGATATTACCATAATCATATAGGCCAGAGGCTCCCCCGTATATCTCAGCCGCAGGCCAGAAGAAGCCGCGCTGCTTCGCCAATGCTGTAAGGTCGTCAATGTTCATAAGCAGAACCTGCTATACTATATTGCAGAACAAATAAAAGCTTTAGCGAGGCTCTATTACGGGATTGGTGATTGAACGGTGAAGGACGACCAGCACATACTCAACGACATGCAGCTCATGCGCTCCATGGTGGAGGCAGCAGACCTGAGCAGGGGCGATGTGGTGCTAGAGGTGGGCGGAGGGCCTGGAAACCTTTCGGAAGAGCTGATAAAGCACTGCGGCAGGCTCTTCATAGTCGAAAAAGACAGCAGGTTCGTGAAAATTCTCAACAAAAAGTTCGCAGGAAGCGAAAACGTCAAAGTGATACATGGTGACATACTCAGGGTTGTGCTTCCAAACTTCAACAAGATAATAACAAACACTCCCTATTCCATAATACAGCAGTTCTTTGTAAGACTGATCAGGGAAAGGAGGCAGAATTTTGAATCAGCTATACTTATGGTGCCGCACGGCTTCACCACAAAAATGACAGCCAAGCCCTCTGATGCTGCTTTCGGCGGGATATCCGCGATGTTCATGGCATTCTACGATGTGGATGTGCTGTTCGAGGTCGACAAAAACAGTTTTACTCCTCCTCCAAAGGTTAGTTCAGAATATGTGCGAATCAAACCAAAACAGGTGGGACCCGACAAGAACAGGGCAAGCTACATCCTGCAGCAGATATTCCTGTTTGACAAGAAGAAGGTTGGAAATACGCTGCTGAAACTGTTTTGGGACAAGGGAGAGAACATCTTTGGGAAGAGGATGACGAAGAAGGAGGCGGAGGCAAAGCTGGAGGAGATATTCAGCGGAAAATGGAGGTCAATACTCAATAAGAGGCCGGCGGAACTGACAAACGATAACTATAGGGTGATTGCAAAGTGCTTTTCGTTAGACGACCATGCACAGAAGACTTAAAAGCTGTGCATTCAAATCCACCATGTGAAAAAAATGACTAGTGGAACAGCGTTTCCAAAGTATAAGAAAAAGCATACTTTTGAACCGATGGTGACGCCGAAGGTGTTTTTCAAGAGCCGTAGTATTAGTAGACCTAAACAGCTTAAGACAGCAATACTCGTGTACTCTAGACACATGATACGTTTTGCAAAGAAACCCTTGGAGCTTAAACGCTACAAAAAAATCTATGGGGACTATTTGGATGTCTTCCTTTCCAAAAACAAACAAGTAATAATGCTCAAACTCGGGATAGGCGCACCATTGACTGCAACCGTCGTAGAAGAGCTTTCGTACTATGGAATAAACAATTTCATAATTTTAGGCATCGCTGGTTCGTTAACAAAATCGTTAGGAATCAATGAGGTAACAATCTGCACTAAGGCCGTCAGGGATGAGGGTACTTCGCACCATTATGCCAGGCCCTCTCTATATGCATATCCGGACAGACAGCTGTCAAAGCAACTAGAGAATGCGGTGGAAAGATCAGGCCTCAAGTACGTAAAGGGTCCAACCTGGACCATAGATGCGCCTTACAGAGAAACGTATAAGGAAGTTCTACACTACCGTAAAATTGGGATTTTGAACGTTGAGATGGAAGCTTCAACGCTGTTTACTGTAGCAAAACTTTTCAAGAGGCGTGCAGCTGCAGTGTTCACTGTATCAGATGTCCTAGATGAGGAATGGACCGGGATGAAAGATAACAGGCTGATAGGTTATAAGAGATTGGTGAAAGTTGCGGCCACGATGTTCCCACAACGCTAATAAAAATTTTTATTATTAGTACCCACAATATAATTAGATTAATAGCATCGAACTATACCACAGGATAAGTGAGACGTTGAGCTTAAAGGATATTTTTAACAGCGTAAGGAACAAACCGATAATAGGCGCGCTCCATTTTTCTCCGCTAATTGGCTACAAGGGGTTCAAAAGCATGGAGGATGTGCTGGATATGGCACTGAAGGATGCGGCCGCCTTCGAAAATGGAGGTGCTGATTCCATCATCATAGAAAATAACTACGACATACCACACAAGATACACGTGGGTCCTGAAACTGTTTCGGCGATGACATACCTTGGTGCAGAGATAAAGAGGAGGACGAAACTCCCGCTTGGTGTCAGCGTGCTCTGGAACGATTACAAATCTGCATTCGCAATTGCAGTGGCACTGGGAGCGAAATTCATCCGGGTGCCGGTCTTTGTTGACAGCGTGAAGACCGACTTCGGCACGGTGATAGCGGATCCCGAAGATGTACTTAGGACAAGAAGCGATTTCGGTGCGGACAAGGTGCAGATATTCGCTGACATACAGGTGAAACACGCAACCATTCTGAAGAGCCGTAGTGTTTCAGAATCGGCGATTGACGCGGAGAGGAAGGGCGCAGACGCGATAGTCATAACTGGCGAGTGGACCGGTGATGCTCCGGACATGTCGGATCTGAAGGAGGCGAGGGGATGCGTTAAGATACCTATCGTCATCGGAAGCGGGCTGAGCTATAACAATGCGAAAACGCTTTTTGAATATGCCGATGTGGCAATAGTCAGCACCTCTGTGAAGGAGGGGAGAATCGTTGAAGGCGAGAGAAACCTAAAGCCCTATAACTCAAGGGTGAGCGTGAAAAAGGTAAGGGCGTTGGTCGATGCTGTTTCTGGAAAAAATTGATGTGCTGCTCTGGGCGTACAGAAAACATAAAAGCCTTCATTATCACTACTAACACAGCAGAGAGAGTGGAAGCATGGACGTTGAAACAAAGATGGATGCGATCAAGAGCTTCGCACAGGAGATCGTCACGGAGGACGAGCTGAGGCGGCTCTTCCAGACGAACGACCACCCGCTCGCTTATGACGGATTCGAGCCTTCCGGAATCGCAGCTATACACTTCGGCATACTCAGGGCGAAAAACCTGAAGAGGATGCTCAGCGTAGGAATCAAGTTCAACCTCTACCTTGCCGACTACTTCGCGCTGATCAATAACAAGATGGATGGGGACCTAGAAAAGATAAGGGATGTGGGAAGGTACTTCGTTGAGGTTTGGCGCGGGGCCGGCATCGACACAGGTAAGGTTAATGTGGTATGGTGCAAGGACCTGATGAGCGACCTGAAGTACTGGGACATGTTCATAAGGGTCGGAAAGGTCCTTACGTTGGACAGGGTCAGGAGGGCGGTCACAATAATGGGCAGAAAAGAGGGTGAAGCCCAGGATACTGCCTCGTTGTTCTACCCGTGCATGCAGGTCACAGATATCTTCCAAATGGACATTGACATCTGCCAGCTTGGAATGGACCAAAGGAAGGCCAACATCCTCGCAAGAGAGGTGGCGCAGAAATACAAATGGAAAGTACCGGTTGCGGTGCACCACGCATACCTCCTTGGGCTTAAGGGAGCACCATCCGACCTAAAGACGATGAGCGATGCGGAAGGAATGTCGTTTAAGATGTCGAAGTCAGATCCGAACTCATCGATACTCGTTCATGACACCCCTGATGTGATAATCAAGAAGATCAATTCGGCTTACTGCCCAGAAAAGGTGATTGAGGGCAACCCGATGTTTGATTACCTGGACAAGCTCATAATCGATGATAAGTCGCTGCCGATCACGATCGACAGACCGCAGAAATTCGGCGGACCGGTGGAGGCGAAGAACTATGACGACCTGATCGCAATTTACAAGGCAGGCAAAATACATCCGGCCGACCTCAAGCCCTTCGTGGCAGCGGAACTTGAGAAACAGATAAAACCTATCCGTGAACATTTCGAGAAAGATAAGAAGGCGAAAGAGCTTTACGAAAAGGTCAAGTCTTACAAAATAACGCGATAACTATTTCTTCTCTGGCTTCTTCTTCTCGGCCTTTGCCTCGGGGACGCCAGCGTACTTCTTTCTGTACTCCGCGATCTCCTTCGCCTCGATCTTCTTGAACAACGGCTCCGGTTTTCCTATCGCCCTGCCGGCCTTCACCCTCTCCTTGGCGTCTTCCCAGTCTCTGACGGGCTTCGCACCAAGGTAGCCCCTCATCTTTTCGGAAGTGGACGGGAGGAACGGCGCGAGCAGCACCGAAAGAGCACTTGCGACGTTCAATGAGACGTATATTATCGTGTTGCTCCTCTCCTTGTTCTTCCACGGCGCCTCTGCCTGGAGGTACTGGTTGCCGGTCCTTGCAAGCCCCATCACCTCCTCCAGCGCCGACTTGAGCTCGATGTCACCGAGGTGTTTCGACACCTTCTCGAAAGCCGTGTCGATTGCGAGGAGCGCACTTTTGTCTGCCGCGGTCAACTCGCCAGGGGTGGGCACCTTTCCGCCAAACGAGTTCTGCGTGAATACCAATGTGCGTTGGAGGAAGTTGCCGAGCGTATCGTTCAGCTCCGTATTAATCTTGGCCTGGAAGTCCTCCCACGAGAAATTGGCGTCCTTCTTCTCCGTGAGTATCGAGAGGAGATAGTACCTCCAGTAATCAGCAGGGTAAAGCTGGTTGGCATCCGGCACCGTAAGCCCCACTCCTCTAGACTTGGAAAACTTCTCGCCTCCCTCCCAGTTGAGGAACTCGTACGATGCGACCATCCACGGCAGCACGTAATTGTCTCCCGCAGCTATGAGCATTCCAGGAAAGAACATCGTGTGGAATGCGATGTTGTCCTTGCCGATGAAGTGCACCAGCCTAGTTTTGCTGTCGTGCCACCAGCTTCCCTTGCCGAGCTGTTCTGTGAAGGTCACATATCCTAGGGGCGCATCGAACCACGAATAAAATACGCCGGTGCTGCCCGCCTCAGGAATCGGGACTCCCCACTTTATGTCGCGCTGTATGTCAATGTCCTCGAGCCCCTCCTTGATCCAGGAGAGCGCGAAATTCCTCGAGCTCGGGAACCAATGGGTCTGGGCTCCGACAAACTTGTAGAGTTTGTCCTGTAGCTTGCTGAGCGCGAAGAATACGTGCTCCTCCTTCCTGACGTGCGGGGTTGTGCCGCAGATCGTGCATCTTGGCTTTATCAGCTCCGTCGGACGGAGGACCTTACCGCAGCTTTCGCACTGGTCTCCCTTCGCCTGCTCGAACCCGCAGTGCGGACAAGTCCCTTCAACGAACCTGTCAGGGAGGAACCTCTGGTCCCTGTCGCAGTAAAGCTGCTCTATGTTCTTCTTGTATGAATATCCGTTCTTCTTGACCGATTCGTAGAACGACTGCACCAGCCTCGTGTGGGCCGGATCTGAGGTTCTGGAGAATATGTCCGGCTTGCAATCCATCCTGTCGAACGCCTCCCTGTCGATGGCGTAATACTTGTCGGTCAGCTCCTTCGGCGTTATTCCCTGCTTGAGCGCCGCTATCTCCGTGGTCGTTCCGTACTCATCGGTGCCACAGATGTAAACTACCTCATTGCCCTGCAGCTTCAGGAACCTCGAATACACATCCGCGGGAAGCAGCGTGCTAATGAGATGCCCGAGATGTGGGACGTTGTTCACATACGGCAGAGCTGCCGTTACTATGTACCTGAAGGAATCACCGTTTGCGGTATAATACAGTGCGCCAGATATAAAAAACATTCCCAGTCCGCACAGAAGCCTTATATATCTGAAAAACCGAAATCATACTATGCAGTTCAGAAGGGATCTTATTTGGCGTTGCGCCTGACACATCCCTAGCTTGCAGCATATCTCGTCCTGGCCGAAAAGCAAAGGCTAAATACGTATTATTCGAGGATAGTAGCGCCGTGAGCGCAAGTGGTAACCATGCCGGATGACCTTCTAGCGGACAACAAGAAGCTCCTCACCTCCTTCGGAGCCGACAGCATCGACAAGCTCAAGAGCCTTCCGGACTTCTACACGTTCAACAAAGGCCTGATCTATTCACACAGGGACTTCGACAAGTTCTATTCCAGCCTCAAGAGGGGCGAGAAGTGCGCCATAGTGTCGGGGTTCAACGCTAGCGGGAACATGCACCTTGGCCATCTTGGCGTGTTTGACACCAACATGTACTTCCAAAGGGAGCACGGACTGAAGGTGTTCATCCCTATCTCAGATGATGAAAGCTATGTTTCGCTGAAGGTCAAGACCCAGGAGGAGGCGATGAAGAACGCTCTAACCCTAGTGAGGACGATGATAGGCATGGGCTTCGACCCGGGCAAGACCCACATCATAATCGACTATCTTTACACCGATATCTACAATCTGGCGATAAAACTGTCGAGGGGCGTGACGATGTCGGAGATCAGGGCGGTGTACGGGTACACCCACGACCAAAACGCGGGTTTGCACTTCTATCCGGCGGTCCAGGCGGCCCACGTGACCCTTCCGCAGACGATGGGGATACCCAACGTCCTGGTGCCGATCGGCCCTGACGAGGACGCGCACCTCAGGGTGTGCAGGGACATGGCGGACAAGTTCGGCTACAACAAGCCAGCCGTGCTGCATTCGAGGTTCTTCCCGGGCACCGACGGAAACAAGATGTCGAAGTCGAGGAACAATGCGATATTCTTCCTTGAGGATGAGAAGAGCATCAAGAAGAAGGTAATGGCGGCTTTCAGCGGTGGCCAGACCAGCGTTGAGGAGCACCGCAGGCTTGGAGGGAATCCTGATGTTGATGTAGCGTTCCTCTACCTGAAGAGCTACTTCCTCTCGGAGAAGGAGTCCGATAAGATAGGGGAGGAGTACAGGTCCGGCAAGCTGCTGAGCGGCGAGCTGAAGCAGATGCTGTTTGAAAAGCTGATGAAGAGAGTAGGCGAATTTAGGAAGAGGTACGATAAAGTAACGCCAAGGGACATAGAAAAAATACTCCTGAAGAACGAGGACGTCGACGTACAGTCGATTATCGAGAGGATGGGAATCTTCAAGGATTAATCAGGCGACCGACAGGATCTTCCTGCGGTTGGGCATCTCGGTTCTCGCCAGGCTCCGCACGGCCTCGACGGTCTCGTCCATCGCCCTTATCCTGGTTATGCTGCGGTTCACCTTGCTGGCCAGCCAGCTTCCGAATCGGTTGTAGTCCTTTACGAGAAGCACCACGCTGCAACCCCTTCTCGCCGCCTTCAGGGCGACAATGGGGTTGTCCTCCACCACTACGGGCCTTACGCCATCGATCATGTCCGCTTTGCCGGCCATGGAAGAGGTCTCAAGCACCCTTTCGATCGGCACTTTCCTCTTTGCAAGCAGCCGTTCAAGCTCGTCGGTGTCTATCGTCGGGTTGCTGGTCCTTATGAAAATCTCCCAACCGTCCTCCGCCAGGGTCCTCGCGGCATCGATGGCCTCCTTGACCAGGACGCCCTTCTTCAGGTCTTTTGTAGAGCGCGCAACCATCGCAGGGAAGCTGTTCAGAGGCAGCACCACAGCCTCGCAAAAAGCCTGGGCTATCGGGGTGCTGGTGGTGCGCAGGTGTTTTCGCAGCTTCATCTGCACGTCGTCCCAGAACACACCATCTAGGTCAAAGACGATGATCTTCTTGTCGCCCATGCTGGTCTAAAGGATTAAGCCTCAGGCGGCTTCTTTATAAAGCGAACCCTACCATGGACGAATAACGTAGTGTGGCTATACACACCGAAAGACATTCGGCTGTAAAGTTCTTCTCTGTTGAACTTCCATTTCTTCATCGCGATGCCCTTTTGCATCAACTTGAGAGCCCTTTCAACGATTGTTTGGATTTTCGACGTAGATAACTTTGCAATAACAAGTGTTCGAATTTATCTGTTTTTTTGTTTTACTAATACGTCCTACCAAAGAACAGTTCTGTTACCCCAGCGGTCTTTCCGCACGACGCACACTTCTGGCCCTTGCCTTCGTATGGCTTGAACCCGATTGTAGGGATGTCGATATCTTTCTCCAGTTTCTTGGCACACCCCTGGTCCCCGCACCACGGCAGCCCCAACATCCCCAACCTCTCGGTGTACTTCTCCTTAACCTCCTTCGTAGTGGCAAAATGAAGAACGCGCGCCGAGAAATACCTCTGACCGTTCTCCTTCAGGGTTTTGTTTATCTCCTCAAATGCCAGGCGTATCGACTTCTCAAGTTCAGCGACTGGGACAGACGCCTTTGCACCGGTGTCCCTCCTTACGCTGACGGCCTTTCCAGCCTCCACATCGCGAGGGCCGATCTCGATCCTGACCGGGACTCCGCGCGCCTCCCACTTGTAGTATTTTTCACCGGGAGTCTTTCCGCTGTCGTCAAACTCCACACGGAATCCCAACTTGGTGAGCTTTCCAAGAACCTCGTTGCACATCTTCCTTACTGGGTCTTCCCTGCCCGCAAAGTAAATCGGGACTATCACAATCTGTATCGGAGCGATCAGCGGAGGCAGAATCAGGCCCTTGTTGTCGCCGTGTATCGCCATCACCACCCCGAGCTCCCTCTCGGATATGCCGTAACAGGTCTGGTGGACGTATTCATGATCTCCCTTCTCTGTCTCATATTTCAGGTCGTACGCCTTGGCGAACTTCGTGCCGAGGTTTATCACCGAGGCGAGCTCTATCCCCTTGCCGTCTGGTATGACGCTCATGAAGTCGAAGTTGTACTCCGCGCCGGCAAAGGTGTCCCACGGCAGGGTCTTGACTACCAGGTATGGAATCATCAGCATGTCGAAGAACTCCGAATAAATCTCGATCCCCTCCTTTATCTGGCTGTCGGCGTCCTTGGAGGTGGCATGGAAGGTATGGGCTTCCTTGAACTTGACGACCTCCCTAACCCTTAACATCGGCCTTGTCATTCGAGTCTCATACCTGAAGACATTGACGGTCTGGTACAACTTCAAAGGCAGGTCGGCGAAAGACCTTATCCACTCGCGGACCATAGAATACATGACCGTTTCAGAGGTGGGGCGGATGTAGAGCTTCTCCGTAAGCGGGTTTTTTCCAGCGTGGGTCACGACAAACGACTCACCGCTGAATCCTTTCAGGAACTCGCTCTCCTTCCCGAAGATGCTCTCCGGAACGAGCATCGGGAAATAGACCTCGTGGTGGTCCTTTGCATCGAGCAGCATCTCCATCTGACGCATCATCAGCTTGAGCGCCTTGAATCCATAAGGCATCCACGCGTTCATGCCCTTGAGAGGGTAGCGGGTGTCGACCATCTGCGCAACCTCTATCGCGCGGTCGTACCAGTCCGGGAAGTTCTTGGCCTTGTCGATGTTGAACGTCACCTTGGAGCTATCGCCCTTGCTCTCCTCCCTCTTTGGTTTCTTGTCCGCCATGCTTCCACAAGTAGCAACTTACGGTAGAATGAGGGTGGAAACCTTAATAACATTTCTCTCCGGAGCCACAAAACCCATAAAAGCCTTGGGTATCAAGTCTCAGCATGGCAGACGAGAGTGCGGTCGGGGCGTCGGAGGAGATGAAGGAGATCGGCCACCAGACCGCGAAGAGGGGGATAATCTACGTCGCAGGCGAGGCGGGAACCTCGGTTGTGACGGCCGTCATGCTGATAGTCCTGGCGAGGCTCCTCCAGCCCGCTGCGTTCGGAAACTATACAATTGCCATCGCCTTCCTCGGGATGCTCACAATCGGCAGCACTTTCGGCGTCGGAGTTGCCTTCAGGAAGATGCTGCCCGAGACCAAGAAGAAGACCGACCTGGATGGGATACTGAGCAATGGCTACACGCTTGCGCTCGGCGTAGGGTTGGCCGTGACTATAATAGGCCTGATTGCGAGCGGCTGGATTGCCGTTCATGTATACGACAACCCCGCGCTCGGATATGCGCTGGAGCTGGCGGCGGCGGCGGAGTTCCTCAGCGTGTTGTTCAACCTCGGCCAGGCGGCGGCGGTGGGCATGCACATGGTGAAGGAAGCGACGTACAGCAACATCGCATACTCGGTTGGCTCGTTCGCATTTGCCGTGGGATTGGTGGTACTTGGCTATGGATACACCGGTGCGGTCCTGGGAACGCTCATCGGGCTTCTGGTCGGATCCGTAGTGAGCATAGTGTACATAGCCGGAAGGATAAAGTTCTCGTTGTCAGCACCGAGCGGCAAGACGCTAAGCCGGCTCACAACGTTCTCCGGGCCGGTGGTCGCGTCGCAGGTGGCGACGTTCGGGGCGCAGAACTTCGGGGTCCTCTTCCTCGGGGTCTTCGCAGCGCAGGCGGTGGTGGGCAACTACGGCGCGGCGTTCAAGATTGCACGAGTCATAGAGTTGGGGATAACCACGATAACCTTCATACTTCTTCCCGCATTCTCCACTGCGCTGATGAAGAAAGTAACCGCGAAAGGGATAGGTGAGATGTACAACAAGAGCCTTAAGTACACATCGTTGTTGTTGTTCCCTGCGGTTGCATACATGATAGCCGTGGCCTCCCCGTTCATAAGGCTGTTGTTCTCGACCTCCTATGCAAGCGCGCCGTTGTATTTTGCGATCATCGCCGCGGGCATGGCGATCGGCCTGATCGGCACGTATGCCGGAACGCTGATGGTTGGATACGGCGATATTAAAAAGTTCATGTGGTACCAACTCGCGGCGGTGGCGCTGCAGGTTGCGCTCCTCGTTGTCTTGACACCGACGTATCGGGCCGTGGGGGTCTTGGTATCGCTGTTCGTGATAACTCCGGTTGTCCTGAATGTGCTTTATATCAAGGCGCTGGAGAGGGAGTTCAGGATCAAGCACCAACTGAGAGAGGTGTACGCCGCGGGTGCGGCTGCGGTCGCTCTGGGGCTGGTACTCTATGGAATATCGTATGCGCTCTCGTTCGGGTATGCGGCGATAGCGGCGGACCTGGTCGTAGCGGTATTGGCCTACCCGCCGGCAGCGGGGCTGGCCGGCGCGGTGAGCAGGTCGGACATAACGGCGATGAGAAAGACAGCGTCAATGCTCAAGCCGATCAGGTGGTTGGTCGAGCCGATGCTGGGATACACTTATATATTTGCGCAAAAATAAGCTACAACGTGCCTCAGTAGCTCAATGGCAGAGCGCCAGTTTTGTAAACTGGATGTTGAGGGTTCGATTCCCTTCTGAGGCTTCTATTCACCTGAAATATTCGCGCCACATATCTCTCCCTCCTCCTTTCCCAGATGAATGCCTTTCTTCCCTCGTTACTTTCCGCCTTATCTTATATCCACTCTTGGGGCGTACCGAGTGAATATTCTCCTCGCATTTCTAGAATGGGGCGAATGGTTTCCGGGTATCTTTGTGGCGCGGCGCATCTTATTTGGGCGGCTTCTGGCCGTGCTCCCTCGCAAGCCTGAGCAGCCTCCTGTAGTCCAGGTCGACCACTAACCGCTCCATCCTGCTCGGGATCGGTGCCATCAGGTAGTTGAGCAGCTCGTCTGCAGCCTCGCCATACCTTCCCCTCCTCTCCAGTCTCTGAGACTTGATGATTGGGTCGTCCCTGTTGTTGCGCAGAAAAATCCTCCTCATCTCCGTCTGGGTGGGCCTGCGCCGCCCTTCCTTGTCAGCCATGTAACGATTTCTGATTGAACCCTTTTAACGTTTTCCGAAAAAATAGGTTCATGGCATCCAAGAGCGTGGATACTCCACTGCCGGTCGCAGTCCCGCCGACAAGGCCGCTTACGGACGGGGAGAAGCACATCGCGCATACCTGCGAATACCTCTATGGCAAAGAGTACCCCTGGAACCCGACCAACGCGCTCGGGCTGTACGTCTGCGTAATAGCGCTGATACACTATTATTCCTACAACCTCAACCGCCAGGCCCAGGGCCTGAGGATTGCGATGGAGAACCTGATGGACGAGGTCGAGAGAAGGGAGGGGATCACTAAGGAGAAAAGAAATGAGCTCTGGGTGGTGGCGCACGGCGTGTTTGCAAGGGACTTCAGGGAGCGGCTCGAAAGGGAGAGAGCCATACAGGAGGAGGAGTTCGCAAAGAGCCTGCTGCGCGACCCAGGATGCCCCGCAGCTCAGGGGCGCATAAAGCTGAAACGGCCCCCGTTCGACAAGATAAGTGATGACGAGCAGAAGGAGCTCCTCAAAAAGGCAGAGGAGTGGGAGAGGCGCTGGAAGGGCCATTAGCCTGATTGCGCTGCAGCCAGTATGAGGGTTGGATCACTTCAGCGGCAGGTTGGGCCTGAACCCGCCCGGCGGACGACGCGGATGGCTGTGGAACCTGCTGATGTGAGCGTAGTGCTTGTATCCAATCACCACTAGCGCAAGGAGGAGGATCGCTATGACTATGTACAGCGCGACAAGCTGTTCCGCAACAGATGCAGGAGTCTGGCTTCCCGCTCCGCTTGACTGGTTGGTTGGCGACGTGGTCGAGGTTGTCGACTTAGAAGTGTTACTGGCAACAGACGTCGTGGTCGGCGCCGGATATATGTTAAGCGTGAACGTCACTGGAGAGGTGGTAGCGTTGGCGTTCGCATACTTTGTTCCTCCCTTCCATGTGGCGTATATCCCATACGTGCCAACCCCCAGAAGGGTGGTGTTGTAATTCACGGATGCGATGCCAGAACTGTTTGTCGTGGCCGCCCCCAGGTAGAACCCGCCACCGAGGAAGGAAAGCTGCTGGTCGGATAGGTAATGGCATGTGTTCCATGAGAAGGGAGGGCGCCCTATGCAGAGGCTGGCGACCGCATTGAAGGTCTGGCCCAACGTCCTGTTGCCGCACCCCTGCCCGTAACACGTGGTGTTGATCTTCGCCACCGGCCTCTTCAGGCTGATGCTCACGTTGTTGGACTGCACCGTTCCCTTCGTGCTGTTTCCCGCCCAATCGGACACCGCGCTGTACGTACCCAATCCGAGCTTAGAGCTGTTGTAGTTGATCTCCGCCCACCCTGTAGAGTTGGTGGTTGATATTCCTATCGTCAGAAGGCTGTTGTAATACGCCGAGGACGCGTTTATGCTTGTTGCGTAGAAGGTGATGCTTTGCGATGGCAGACCCACAAGCACGCACTGGCTCGTGGCGTTGCTGTAGTTGAACTTGCTCAGGTATGCGCTGATCGATACGTTGTCTATCCCGACCGAAGCGTTCAGCGGCATCTTGTTGTACGTTGTCAGATAAACGGTGGATGAACACGATGCAGCCATAACTGCGGTGGCTGCCATCAACATCAGCAGAACAGGCAGGACGAATAGTAGTCTTGCGTTCAACTCACCACCAATTCAATTGGGATGCGGGACATTATAAAGCTTTTGAATCGATTCATATTCATGAAAATCAGGGTCGTTGTAACCCCCAACGCAAAGGCCCCCTCAGTGGAAAAAATCGACGAGGAAAGCTACAAGGTGAAGGTCGATGCACGCCCGACCGAGGGAAGGGCGAACATCCGCCTTGTCCAGATACTCGCCGAGCACTTTGGTGCTTCAAAATCCAAGGTGATAATACTCAAGGGTGTAAAAGGCAGGGAAAAGCTCGTTGAAATACTTATTTGACTGATTAAATTGCGTGCAGCATTAGTTGGACAGCCGGACTATGCCAGAAATTGAAAGAACCTTTTCATCGGCGAGCGGAGATGCGTACCTTCTGTTCAGCGGCACCGCATTCAGCACCGCAACATCATCCTGGCCGTCACCGATTGCGATGCACTCCCCGATCTTTATCCCCATCATGTCGAGCTTGTCCAAAACCCCGATGAGCTTGTCGTCGCCGTTGCGAATATCCAGCCTGACTCCCCTTAGCGTGGCATCCTCTCCCTTGAACTGGTCAATATTCGCCACCACCGATTCGGCGCCGTATTCGAGCTGGGCAGCCTCTGCGGAGGTTGAACCGCCGGTCGTTGCTATTATCTTGACAACCGGTGGCTTGAATCTATTAATGAATGCAGCAACCGCCTCTACGCGGTGCTTCCTAAGGTATTTGGTGGCGTAGTTGAACATCTCGTACCTCTTTCCCAGCCCTAGCGCGATAAGCTCGTCATAAAATGCCTTAAGCCCCTCGGCGTTGCCGTTCGCCCCGTTGGTCTTCACCACCTCCATGACCCTCTCCGCGCCCTTTATGCCGCGCCTGAGGTTGCCGAAGTGCAGGCGCGCAAGCTCCCTCCTCATGTACGCCTTGCCTATGCCGGTCGCGACCCTCCCTTCACAGAGCGTGCCGTCCAAATCGATTATTACAGCCTTCGCCTCCTTCTGCATGATTACCATAAAACCATAGGTGCTGAATCCGGTCTGATATTTAATTGTTGCTGAAATCGGTTATTCCGGTTTAAATGCCATCCATACCAGTGCTGCGACGGGCTTCCGAAACGGCTGCGGCCCTTTCTTCGGAAACCATGCTGCCCAGCTCGTCGAAGAACCTCTCGTTATCGGCGTCGGTGCCGGCCTTCATTACCACCACATCATCGGAATTCGCACCCAGGACGTCCCTTACAAATTCAGCCTGTTCGCCAATAAATGCCTCGTCCCCAGTATAGACATTGGCGAACCTCGGGTCGAAGGATATCGAATCGACATAGTGGGCATTCTCCATCGGCAGCTTAGTGGCGAGTACCCTGCCGCCGGACATTATTATCCCGCCAATTTCTCCGTCCTGGTTTGCGAACGCCCCGGTTACGTCGAAAATGGTGAAGTTCGCGAAGCCGTTGCTGTTCTTCATGATGTACGATCCGCCCTCAGTGTCCGTCCTCTGTATTAGTATTCCCACACCCACGAGCGCGGCTATTGCCAGATAGTATACCTTTATCGGCTCATTGAAGAGCAGGTTGGCCCATACAAACGTCAGGAAGGGCGAGAGCAGGAAGGAGTTGGTGACCATGGTAGTCTTGAGGGTCTTGAAGGCGTACATGTACATGTAAAAGCTAAACACGTTCGTAACCGCCACCCAGAGTATCACCACTATCTCGGCCAGCCCGAACTGAACGAAGTGCGCTCCGCTGAATACGAAGAGCACCCCGAAGAACGCGGTTAGCGCGAACGAGGAGATGCAGAGGAATATGTCGTTGTCGAGCATCTGCCACTTTATTATCACATTGCCGAGGGCGTACAGCAGCGCCAACCCGACGGCAAACGCGACTATCGGGAAGTTGGCCGCGGCGAATATGTTGGCAACGTTACCTCCGGTGAAGCCGATGAGCACCCCGACAAACGCCACCACCAGCGCGGCGGCCTGCTTGGCGCTGAGCCTCTCCCTCAGCAGCAGTGGGAGGAATATCAGCATCAGCAGAGGGTTGAGCCTGAACAGCACCGTCGCAAGCGAGGCGCTTATGTAATGCTCGGCCAGGGCTATCCCGTATTCGTATGTTACAAAGATCAGCAGCCCGGCAAGGATTATGTAAAACAGCCTCTTCCTCTCCCTAAGCATGCCCTTCAGGAGTTCGAGCTTGCCGTTCCTCACGACCAGCGCAAGGCTGATCGGTATGCTGATGAGCGATGCTATCAGGAAGAACTCAAACGCGTTGGTTCCCTGCGTAAGCAGCATCAGCGCGGGGGTTATCGATCCTATGAACAGAGAGGCGAACAGGTAAATGTACGCCCTCGTCTTTATCTCCATGATCCATCATCTTTCCCCACAGTTATGGTGTGTTTTCCACGTTAATAAACCCTTCCAAAAAGCGCATTTTATGTATATTTGTTTGTGGTTTTGCGACTTAACCAAAAACGCAAGAAAAAGGGCGGATAAATAGTAATAAATTCCTTTGCTCCCCACCATTTCCATGGTCGATTACGATTTCAAGAGCGAATTCAACGAGAGGTGGAGCCCGCTCGTGAAGAACATAATGCGTTTGCTGTCGGAAAACTCGAGGATATCGGTCACGGAGATATCCAAGAGGCTCGGCGTAGCAAGGAAGACGATCGACGAGAAGATGAGAAAGGCGGAAGAGGAGCTTGGGATAAAGTACACCCTGGAGCTCGATGAAAGGAAGCTCGGGCTCGGCGACCCGCACATCATACTTGTGACGTTCATCGAAAAGCCGGACTATGAAGACATAACCAAGATACTCAACGCATCGCACATACCGCAGGTGGTATCGGTGGTCAACGGTACGTACGACATGTTCATCTACGCGAATGCCGAAAGTCCGGATGAGTATGTTTATTGGGACAAGACAACCCAGATCCAGCTCGCCAAGTACAAGGTCCACTGGCAGCCCTCCGACCTGGCATTCAGGCACCTCGGATTCTTCCCGTTGAGGAACAGCCTCCTCTCGAGGCTTGAGATACCGGAGATATACAAGAAGATAATACTCCTGATGAACGAGAATTCGAGGATGTCCTTCAGCGAGATGGCGAAGAAGCTCGGGATGAAGCAAAACACGCTGGTGTACAACTTCAAGAAGCTCCAGAGGGCGGGATACATAAAGCGGTTCACGATCATAATGAGGAAGGCGGCCGGCGTCTCGATGGTAAGCCTTTTCGGGAAGTACATAATCGCGAGAGGATTTGAGGACGACTCGATGAACATGAGGAAGGAGATCACCTTCATGGACGACAGGCTCCCGCTCATCAGCCGGTGCCTCTTCTCGGCGCAGCTGATCGGGAGTTATGACTTCTTTTTCGTCGGGGTGTACGACAGCGACCAGGTAGGGTACGAGCACCTGGTGAAGTACTACAAGATGCGCTTCAAGAAGCACAGCGTCAAGCCGGCCTACGGGACGATCAGCAGGTCGCTGATCGGGGATTTCCCGACGAGGAACCTTGACGTAAAGAAGGAGTTCAACATGATCCGCTGGGTTCCGGGAACCCAGCCGAAAGTAGAGCGCCTGGAGTAACGATGGAGGGCATAGATACGTATATATATCTCCCTTTCCCACACCCCTCAGAAACAACAAGATAAAGAACATTAAGAACAGAAATGCGCAAGCCGCAATCTTATCAGTCTTTTTCTGGTTGTTGCAGTCCTTCGGGATTGTTCGAAATAAACAACAAACAAGTGTATAGAATGAAGAAATTTTCAGAGATGCCCTTACGGGCAGAGTTAATCGATTCTCTTGGTAAAATCGGGTTCGTCACGGCGACGGAGGTGCAGGAGCACGCCATACCTATGGTGATGGCAGGCGAGGACGGAATAGTCAGGGCCAAGACCGGAACTGGGAAGACAGGGGCATTCCTGGTGCCGATAATGCAGAGCCTCATGCCTGACGC
>DAHXLY010000037.1 GCA_027365735.1 Microcaldota archaeon | reverse complement strand
ACTTTCATGGAGTTTTATATAATATAAAAACCTATATAAAGATGGATTATATGATATTAGCGCTTAAAGCCGCAATAGCTCAACGGGAGAGCGATCGCCTGAAGAGCGATAGGTTCCCGGTTCAAATCCGGGTTGCGGCATTCAGTGATGTTATGACACACCTTTCAAGGAATAGATACGTAAGAGCGAGGAAGAGAAGGATCAGGAAGAAGCTGATGAGCTAAAGCTATCTGCAACTTTTTAAACTGGCGCGATTATCTCTTCTTTCCGGACGCAGACTTTGTGCCGGTCAGCGAGAGCGAGCCGAGGTCAAGGTTGAATGTGTCGCTCTTTGAGAACGCAATCATCAATCCGACCAGGAAACCGACTGCCACTATCAGATACTGGAAGAGCAGCACGCCGATGAAGGTGATTGCAATCGATGCCTTGAAGAGCAGGTCGCAGTCGAGGTTGCCGACGGAGTTTGTTATCTGAGGGCTGCCTCCCTTGGCTATCCATGCAAGCCCGCCGATCACAATCAGGCCCACTATTCCGCCCACTAGGAATCCGCCTCCGATGCCCTCGAACAGGAAGAGCACCGCTAGCAGGATAAACGCCTCGCTTATATCCTTACGGCTTATCGTTGCCATAAAATTACCGATAATTCCATCTCATTCAGGGCTTAAAAACCTTGTTATTGCCTTTGGTGGGCGGCCCCGTCTCCACAGGAAATGAGCCTCACTTTGTTAGGCCGTCGACGTGGACGCTTGCGACCGCACGCCCGGAGGGGTCTGTCATACTGCTGAACTCCTTGCTCCATCGCAACGCTGCGGGAGTGGAGCAGGCGATCGACGGGCCGACCGGGACGGTGGATGCGGCGGACTTGCTCTTGAAGAGCTCATCGAATATCATCCTATAGTAGTATTGCTCCTTTGAGTTTGGCGTCTGGTCTGGGAAACGCCTCTTCGCGTCGGCCATCATCTCATCGGTCACATGTCCCTCTGCATGCTTCTTCAGGCTGTCTATCCAGCCGTACCCGACGCCATCGGAAAATTGTTCCTTCTGCCTCCAAAGTATCTCTTCGGGAAGCATGTCGGCGAACGCCTTGCGCAGTATTTCCTTCTCTATTTTCTTCCCGGGGCACATCTTCTGCTCCGGGTCTATTGACATCGCATAATCTAAGAACTCCTTATCGAGGAAGGGGACCCTCGCCTCGAGCCCCCATGCGGCGGTGGACTTGTTCGCCCTGAGGCAGTCATATTTGCTTAGGGCCGACAGCTTTCTCACGAGCTCCTCGTGGAACTCCCTTGCATCAGGCGCCATGTGGAAGTAAAGATACCCTCCGAATACCTCGTCAGACCCCTCTCCGGAGAGGACCATCTTTATCCCCATAGATTTTATCTTCCGGGCCATTAGGTACATCGGCGTTCCAGCCCTGATGGTGGTGGTGTCGAACGTCTCAAGATGATAGATGACATCGCGGATTGCGTCTAGCCCCTCCTGAACGGTGAATATTATTTCGTGGTGCACGGTGCCGATGTGTTCCGCAACCTTCTTCGCAAACTTTGCGTCAGGCGAATTCTCAAGGCCGACGGAAAATGAATGAAGCCTGGGCCACCATGCCTCCTCCCTGTCCTTTGTCTCAACTCTTTTCCTGCTGAACTTCGCAGCAACTGCGGCGATGATGGACGAGTCAAGCCCTCCGGAGATAAGAACCCCATAAGGAACGTCTGACATCAGCTGCTTCTTGACCGCCGACTCCAGCTCATTGCGGAGCCTTTCAAGCAAAACCTTTTCCTTCGGAACCTCGTCCATCCACTTCCGCTTGTACCACTTCACAAACTCCTTCTGCCGGCTGTCGTAGTAATGGCCCGGAGGGAACTCCATAAGCTTATCGCAATATGGATCAAGCGCCTTCATCTCACTGGCGATGTGAACTACTCCATCAGCGTCCCAACCAACGTAAAGTGGCACTATCCCCATGTGGTCACGCGCGGCAAAGTAGCTGCGGTTCTTCTTGTCATAGAGCACGAATGCAAATATCCCGCTCAGCATCTCGGCGCACTTCGCGCCGAACTCGTCGTAAAGGTAAAGTATCACCTCGCAGTCAGACTTTGTCTTCCACACGTGTTCCTTTTTCAGGTCGGACTTGAGGAGCTCGTGGTTGTAGATTTCCCCATTCACGGTAAGGACGCTGCCGGTCAGCCTGTCAACAAGCGGCTGGGCGCCATGCTCAACGTCGACGATGGAAAGGCGCTCGTGGGCGAGCACCGCATAATCATCAGAGTATATCCCGCTCCAGTCGGGCCCCCTGTGCCGGAGGGAGGACGCCATCTCCGTGGCGCGCCTACGCATCGGCGCCTGCGCCTTGAAGTCGAATATCCCCACAATTCCGCACATATAACCGTATTGATTAGGGTGGGGTAGCCCTTAATAATATTTCCTCTAAATATAGTTTGCTATTTATCGAGCGATTGTAGTCTAGTCTGGTAGGACTCTGCCTTGCCAAGGCAGTGGCCCGGGTTCAAATCCCGGCAATCGCATATTACTTCAAGGAGCGGTTCCCGCCAATGAAGCAGAATCAATAGTTCAGTGATTTAATGCCAACCCACAAACAGAGCAGCAA
>DAHXLY010000027.1 GCA_027365735.1 Microcaldota archaeon | reverse complement strand
GCAAAAGTTAGGCCCTGCTTTCTGGACCGAATTGGCAAAATTCAAACCTATCACAGAGGTAGGCACATTTGCTTCGAAGACAAAACTTACAATTATAGAACCAAAACAAGATGAGGTTGTCAAGAAAGAGAACAGAGAAGGGTATGAGGGGCTATCAGACTTAAGTTACATTAAGTTGGATGGCGGCCACGAGTTTCTAAATCCAGAAGACAGAAAAGTACTTATTCAACAGCTAACAGAAATACTCGTATGACTCCACATTGATCAAGATGAAGTCCATCCGAAGTGAAGTATATCAATTGCTATTAATTGATATGGAAAGGGATTTCACCTAAAATAGAGGTGCTCGAGGGGAGCACCTTCAAATCACGTCTTCGGCTCTTGGAAAAGCATAAGCATGTTTCCTTCCGAGTCCTTGAAGAACGCGCTCGCGCCGTACGGGCTGTATGTTATTGGTCCGTCGACCTTTGAGCCTGGTCCCATTTCTTCCGCCGTCTCGAACTTGACGGACCTGTTCCTTAAGCTCTTCACTGCCGTCCTTATGTTCTTCACCTTAAATACGTTGTATGCGAACTTCATGCTTTCGCGCTTAGCAGGCACGATCAGCCAGAGTTCCGCCTTTCCCACGCTGATGGATGCCCATCCGTCCTTCATGTCGCCCGTACCCCGCATGTTGACGACCGCGCTGAGGGCGTTTGTGTAGAATTTTATCGCCCTGTTCATGTTCTTTATCGGTATCAGGCTTACGTGTGTGGGTTTTGGCAGCATAGAATCACACTAGCCATGGCCTCTGAAAGTTTAAAAAGATTCCTGGCAATGCGGCGCGTTGCAGTTTCTTGAGGTAACGGTTTGCCATCGGCGGATAGTAGCAAAATAGCAAATTTTACTTCATTTGTTTGATAAAATCATAACATTTATATACCATCAAACTAAAGGATAACCATGCAAAATCAGAGGACAAAGGTTCATCCAAGGGTGTCCGAACGCGAGGCTGAAAGGACGTGCGCAGGGACAGGGGTAAAGGAAGTTCTGTTGCTAAAAAGGAGGCTGGATAAAATTTACCCCGCCGAAAACAATTCACCGGCCGGCGGGCTGGTCGATGTGATGGGGGACCTGGAACGGCTTGTTTTTACACTTCACAAGTACAGGTACAACTGGGCGCCGGTTGAAATCCCGGAAGAGGATGTTGAGCTCCTGAGGAATGCGTTCGAATACTACGAGACCACGCTTGAAAAGAAAAAGGCGATTGAGCTCCTCAACAGGAGCGAGCTTGGGCCACGTTCGCTTGCGGAGGACAGGCTGATTGAAAGGACGCTGTCGTACGCCGCGGCGGAGGGCAGGATGGCAAAAATCACCGGGAATGACAGGATACTCATAATCGGCTCCGGCCCGTTCCCCGAGACCGCGATATGCTACGCCAAGGAATTCGGGTGCAAGGTCGTCTGCGTTGACATGAACCAGGAATTCGTCGATGTTTCTAGGAAGCTTGTTGAGAAGCTTGGCCTCTCCGACAGGATAGAGGTGGTCCAGGGGTTCGGCCAGGAGATGGATTATTCAGGATTTACAAAGGTACTGGTCACCATACTTACTAAGTCAAAAGGGAGCATACTCGAACGGCTAAAGGAGTCAAAGGCAGAAATAATTGTCAGGACGTCCTACGGCGCAAGCGAGCTGGTGTACCGCCCGTTTGAGAAAGAGAATCTCCTTCCGTTCGTCGAAAAGGACAGGCTGGTGAGGTGGGGCATGAACTTCACTTCATCCCTAATCCTCGCCCCTCTGCCAAAGCCAAGCGGGCTTGTAAGGCTTTGACCTATCTGCTGTGCCCCTTTCCCTCAAGCTTCTTCACATCCCTTTCTATTGCCGCCTCCTCCGTCTTGAGAAACTTGCCGAAGAAGGGTCCGAAAATGAACAGCAATGCGGTTACCGTCGACCCGACCGACACGAATGCATAAATAGAAGCGAACAGCTGGCCCGCCTGCGTCACCGGCGGCGTTGGAGGCCCCTCGCCCGTCGCGAGCATGCTTGCATAAAACAGCGAATAAGTTAGCGAGTAGTTCTCGATGTAATGGAAGCTCAACGTGCCGATCGCCAGCACGGCCAGGACCAGCGCAATCGCGCGCTTCGCCCTTTTGAGGAGCTTGCCATAGCCGTCATCCCTCATCAAATCGACTGACATTCTCAGAAAAGCTCTATAAAGGTTGGGCAGCGACCGCTTCCTGGTAGCTCCTCCTCAGGCTCTTTATGGTTTCCTCGTGGAGCTCCTCCCTCCCGTAAATGGCGAACCCGTTTGTTGTGAGGAATGCAATCTTTTCAAGCTGTGTTTCGTTCGCTATCTTTCCAGAGCATTTCGTGCAGGTCAGCTTCACCGGGTAATCGTGCACCTTTACCGCACCGTCCTTCAGTTTGCCTATAAGCATGGTCGCGCCCCTAGTGCTTGCGAGGTTGTGCCCCCTGCTCTGGTACATGTCGATGATAGCCGCCTCCTCGGCGTGCGTGGCAATGCAAAGGTCCATCCCAACCCCACCCCGAAGCTCCGGGAACTGCCTCCTCGGGCAGTCCTGCTTGATCTGCGACCCTCCACATACGTATTTTTCCTTCAAGATGGTCGGTACGTGGTTGAACCCGATCCCGAGCAGCACGCCACCCTTGAATATCACGGCTCCGTACTGTGCCTCCTTGCAGTCGCTCCTCCGTGCCAGCACCACGATGTCCTTAAGGTGGTCATTGAGCAGTATGTCGTTTGCAGAAACAAGCTTCATCCAATCGCTTCCTCTCTGAAGTCCAAAGTATATAAATGTAACTATGCCAAACAACTTCATGGCGGAATTCGAGTCCTTTGCCGACAGGAAAACGTGGCAGAAAGGGGTGAGATATCTCTCCAAGAAGGACAGGACGATGGCTAGATTGCTCAAGAAGAAAATCTTTGAAAAGATTGAGCTTCACACCCATCATTACGATGCGATTGTGCACTCGATAATATACCAGCAGATCTCCGGAGCTGCCGGCAACTCCATACTCAGGAAGTTCAAGGGACTCTACGGTGGGAAGTTGCCGAAGCCGTCTCAATTCCTTGCGACGAAGGAAGCAAAGGTCAGGGCTGCAGGAATATCACCACAAAAATACTCTTACATAAAGGATCTGTGTGAAAAGATCGAGAGCGGCCAGCTGGAGCTCAAGAAGTTCAGCAGGATGCCGAACGACCAGATAATATTAGAGCTGGACGATGTCCGCGGGATAGGGCGGTGGACGGCAGAAATGTTCCTTATGTTCAGTTTGGGGCGCACCGATGTGCTTCCGATGGATGACCTCGGGATACGCAATTCGATAAAGAGGGTCTACAAGCTCAAGGCCCTCCCTGAAAGGGAATTCATGTCAAAGCTGGAGGAGAAGTGGAGGCCGTACAACTCCATCGCCTCGCTTGGGTTGTGGTTCAGCCATGATAATAAAGAGGTGAAGTGAGCCTCTAATCTAGCCTGACCCCTTAAGACCCGGAAGATAAGTGTAAAGGTAATAATAAACTCCGAGCAGCGTCGCCAGGTCGACTATCTCGCCCTTGGCAAGCATCTGTTTCAACTCCTCTGGCGCCTTCAGGTGCAGCTGCAGGAATTCTCCACTTTCTAGCTCCTGCTCCTTCTGTTCACCGCACTCCACGAGCACAAATCCCTTAACTTCGTCGGTGAACCCCGGTGACGAGTAGGGGTTGAAGATCAATTTTACTTCCTCTTTCGCTTTTGGAATGAATCCTGTTTCCTCCTTCAACTCCCTTATCCCTGCCTGTATGAAGTTCTCGCCAGCATCCACCCGTCCTGCAGGCAGTTCCCATATCCAGGTGTTCGGTTCATTGGGGATTTCACGATAGTGCCACTGAATAAGCAGCTTACCGTTTACAATAGCAATAATTACTGCAGCAGGTCCGGTCGTGACTTTGTAACGCCTTCGCGGTTTTCCGTCAGGGCCGACCCTCACGAAATCTATCACGTTGAATCTTCTGCACTTGTAAACCTCATCCTAGGCTATGATCTTCCCTTCTTGCGGATCACTTTTTGGGATTATTTTGCCTACCATCGTCTCACCATGTCCTCACTATCCCCTTTATTCTTTTGTCCGCCTTTCCAAACATCTCCTCAATGCCAAGCTCATCCCACTTCAACTCCTTTGGCAATATTCCGAGGTCTTTGCACTGCTGCATCTTTTCCTTTGCCTGCTTCAGATAAAGGTCGGCCGATCTCCATTCCGGGAAGTACCCTCCCTTCGCACCCTCCTGGACATCGAACGCCTCCCATAGCAGCCAGCAGAATCTGTCGAATGTCCTGAACTTTTCGAATACCTCAAGCCTTCTCCTAAAATCGTTGTCGTGGATGTTGCTGAGATACACTTCAATAAAACGTTCCTTGTGTGCATCGTCGAACCCCGTCCTGTTGAACAATGCCGCCACATCGTAGCCCGGATCCGAGATCGTAACGGTTTCCCAATCGATAAGCATCAACCCGGCGTTTGTGATTACTATGTTGTGGAACGCAACATCTCCATGCGAGATGACGCCTCCACGGGTTTCATCAACCTGTAGCGAGTCGATCTTTTTGTACCCACCATTGAGTGTATTTCCAAACGTTGCAGGTCCGTTGTATTGCTGCATTTTCTTTGTAAGATAATCGACCTTCACTTTTATGACAGAAAGGATCTGCTCCTTTGTGACCTTCAGCCTCAGCGCCTTTGCTGCATCTCCATTCAACTTGGTTTTGTGAATCTCCGCTATCTTTTTTGCAAGCTCTGTAACCGTCTTGTCGTTGAAGTCCGGGTGCTTTCCGTCTATGTATTCCAATATCAGGAACGGCAGGCCGAGGCTGCTCCCGTTCAACTCGTAGTAAAAGGCCCTCGGCGCAAAGCCGGTGTCCTTCAGCGCCATCAGCGCACCATACTCGTACTCGATGTGGGCCTTCGGGTGGTCGGTCAGACTGAACCTGACATTGTACCTCCTGCCATTAATCGTCGCGAGGAAGTTGAAGTGCCTCGTTCCTGCGCCGATGTGCTGGATGTTGGTTACCCTCAGCTGCTTCTTTTCGCCAAAGATCGCGGGGTTGAGCTTCTCTATGTATCTTGAGGTGCGCTCCCCAAGGTCGTCGCGCGAGATCCCCGCGCTGTCAGCCCCCGGTGGTTTCATTGTTGCCAACGTGCTATCACCTATTTATTCGACTCCGACCTTCTTGATCGTCTCCCCTCTGCGCATCAGGTCATAGAACCTTTCATCCGCGCGCCTCCTGATCTCAGCAAGGGTGTAGTACCTGACTATCTCGCCGTCCCTGAAGACCTCGACCAGCTGGTCCTCGCCCGGATCGTTCGGGTGAACGGTCTTGTGCTTGCCGTCTTCGGTGCGTATCAGCTTCAGCCTTCCCCTCTTCGAGTTCTTCATCGAGTCGGTCTTCGGCTGCTTGTACACCTCCACCTCCCTTCCATCCGTTGTAAGTCTCCACGAGCACTTGAAGGCCATCTCGAGCGTGTCCCTGTGGGGCTTTTGCAGCAGCGCACCTCCCATTCCGAAGGTGACGTTCTCCGCCGACCATCTGTGCTCCTTCAGCACCTGCAGGATCTTTACAATGGATTCATGGTTTATTCCATCTCCCTGTATCACCCTGACGTGCGGATCCAGGACCTTGTAGCCCTTTTCGTTGACCGTGTAGCCGACCTTCTTCCCCAGCATTTCAACGGTCCATAGAACCACCTCGTGCGGGATTCCCGAATCGGGCCTCACGACAAATATTCCATCCCTCGCCATTATCTGGTCGTGGAATTGCTCGCCGATTATGTGCTCTACGAAGTTGTACAGGTCGTACGAGTCAGCGACGCACGCGACTATCCCGGTCGGGAATGCATCGAGCAGCCTCTTGACCACCTTCGGTTCCCCGTCCCTTCCCTCCGCGGTCATGATGGAGTGCTCCGTTGCAATGACGGAGAACCCTGCCATTTCTTCACCGTATACCCTTCTGTGCACTTGTATCGCGCTGAGCGTGTCGGTGCCCTTGAAGTTGACGAGGTGCGCAGCGCCGGCGATTCCGGCCGACTCTTCCGATGACACGCCCCTCGACCCGAAGTCGTGCAGCTTGAAGTCAAGCCCGTCCGTGCTGCCGGTTTCGTTCAGGTACTTCCATATCACTCCCTTTATCCCCATGGAGACCGTTCCAGTTGCGGTCGGGCTCCACATCCTCACCAACGCTGTCTCGAGGTAGTTTGTGAGCCAGAACAGCTCCGGATCGTTGTTCTCGATAGTGATCAGGACGTTGTGCGGCTCCAGGACGGTTCCCTCTGGAACCGCTTTTATTGTGACTGGCAGCTTTCCGCCGTATACATTCAGGATGCGCTCCCAGCCCTTCCTGTTGAAAACCCCCTTCCTCTGGAAGTGGAGCTCAGCGATCCTCTCCATGTCATCGATCATCTCCTTTGTGACCCATTGGCCCTCTATGGTCTTCAAGAATGTCTGAAGGCCGAAGAATAGATTGTAGTTGAACGCGCCACCTCGGGATTCGAAGTATGAGTAGATTGTTTTCGTGTCCGGGGGGTAAAGTACCCAGTGACCCACCTTGTAGCTGTCTGAGTCTGTCAATTTGTTTATTGGTATACCAAACTGCTGTATCATCACGCGAGGCTCTGTAAACGCTTCAAGCCTCTTCTCTCTGAGCTCCCTCGCCTCTGCAGCATCCGGCGCCTTCATGACTTCGCCCTTTTCCACACTTATTGTTCCTGCCATATCTATCACCTCATCATCATAAGTTTCTGATATATAAACTTGTCGAATTGCACCATTTTTACATATATTTTTGTCATTTTGTATTCACTCCTTTCTGGCTAGTTTTGCTGATTTTCTATAACCAGATATCATCAGGTACCCCCTTCCTGCAAGGTCCGTTACCTGGGCGTCATCGGCCTCTGGCAACAGCGTTCTGGCTGTTATTATCTCCCAAAGGCCGAGGACCGATCCCAGGGCCATGAGCCTCAAGGCCCATTCCTGCTCCATCTCAATCCCCCCGGCTATGGCAATATAACTCGGGCCCTGCGCCAGCATCCCCCTGTCTGGGTAGTTATTCAATATGTCCACAAGGCTGTTCCTAAGTATGAACGCTATCTTTTTGTCGACGACAACGTCGACGAACACCATGTCAACCATTACGAAGTTCTCTGCTGTTGGTGCATCCTTTATACTTGGATAGCCAAATATTGTGTGGATCTCCATCATTCCCTCCTTCTTGACCGTTTCCCTCTCGCCCTTCCTGAAGACCTTCGTGGTCTTCTCCATGATTTCATGGAGTGCTGTAGTGTCGAACTT
>DAHXLY010000013.1 GCA_027365735.1 Microcaldota archaeon | reverse complement strand
CAGACCCTGCCGATCCTGGCATTCTTTCCGTTTGTGATATATGTAATAGTGAGCAGCATCCCGGGATGGATCGGGGTTAACACTGCCGTGATTCTCCTTATCGTGACCAGCATGCTCTGGAACATGATCTTCGGCGTGTACGAGGCGGTGAAGACCACCTCGGCGGAGTTCATGGACGTCGCGAAGCTCTACCGCCTCGGCATAGTACGCAGATTGAAGGAGATATATATCCCCGCGGCGATGCCAAGGCTGGTGGAACAATCCGTCCTGAGCTGGGCGATAGGCCTCTTCTACCTGGTGACCAGCGAAATCTTCTCGACCGGGAGCGCCAACTACCAGGTCACGCACGGGATCGGCGTGGACCTCACGCAGATAGCGCTGTCGGGAAACCTGCTCGATTACGCAATCGGCTTCGCGGTCTTCCTGGCGTTCGTGGTTGCAACGCGTTACATCCTCTTCGTGCCGCTGGAAAACCTGTTTGGCTCCGACGCGAGGGGTGTCGGGAAACCTCTCCATCTCCAACACCACAGGCACATCCACAAGACAAGGATAAGGCTCCACAGGGAGGTCCAGGCGATCTACAGGGCGATGCGGCTATCGAGAGAGAAACGGATATTCACGAGGCTCTTCAAGGCCGAGCCAACAGATGCCCTGTTGGCGAAGCACAGGGACGAGATAGAGCAGGGCAAGCTGCTCTACAGGATAGCCGCGGTTGTGTTCGTCGCCGGGCTGGTAGTGGCCGGCTTCTACACCGGCGTGCTCAACCGGACGGTGGTTGGCTACGAGCAGTTATCCCTCGTGGCGCTGGCGTATTCACTGGTGAGGGTGTGGGGCACATTCATCGTGATACTGATAGTGGCAATCCCTCTCTGTGTTTACCTGATTTTCATGGCGAGGAGGTCGACGCACTACCTCAGCCTGTTCCAGATACTTGCATCGGTACCCGCGACCATATTGCTGCCGGTGATAGTCGTGCTGCTTAAGGGCCATGCGTACAGCGGCAACCTCGTCGCATTCGTGGTCTTCTTCCTCTCGGGGTTCTGGTATGTGGTGTTTAGCGCCATCTCCGACTCAAAGACCCTCCAACCCGAGCTTTTCGACATAAAGAAACTGTTCCATGTAGGACAGCTGGGCGCATGGAAGGACATCTACATACAGGCGATACTTCCAGGGATAATAACAGGCGCAGTCACGGGCATAGCCGCGGAATGGAACGCGAGCATCGTGGCGGAATATTTCACAAGCACCGGAGTCGGGGCGGGAACAGTAATAACGTCAGTAGGAACGGGGATAGGAAAGCTCCTCGACCTGTCATTGGGAAATGGCAACCTGTTGCTGATGGGGATAGCGCTTATCAACCTTACCATCATGATTATACTCATCAACACCTTCGTGTGGAAGAAACTCTACAACAAGATGGAGCAGATTTACAAGTGATGAAATGGCGATAATAAAGGTGGAGGATATTCAGTTCTTCTACAACCTTGAGAGCGACCAGAAGGTGATAGACAACATCTCCTTCGATGCCGAGAAGGGCGAGTTCCTCTCGATAATCGGGCCATCGGGATGTGGAAAGTCCACGCTTCTGAGGATAATCGCTGGCCTCCAACCACACAGATATGGTAAGGTGTTCTACGAGAACAGGGAGATAAAATCCCCAATCCCCGAGATGGCGTTCGTCTTCCAGGATTTCGCACTGCTGCCGTGGCTGACCAACATAGAGAACGTCAAATTGGGACTTTCGTTGTCGAAGATGGACGACGACAGGAAGGAAAAGAAAGCCGCCGACCTCCTCGGCCAATTCGGGCTGAAGGGGTTCGAAAATTCCTACCCTAATGTCCTCAGCGGAGGGATGAAGCAGCGTGTCGGCATAGCAAGGGCGATAGCCTCGAACCCAAGGGTGTTGCTGATGGACGAGCCGTTCAGCTCGTTGGATGAACTAACTGCTACCACACTTAGGGCGGACATACTCCACCTCCTGCGCAGCAAGAAGATTTCGGTTGATTGTGTCATCATGGTGACTCACAACGTCGAAGAGGCGGTCGAGCTGTCGGATAGAGTTGTGGTCCTGAGCGACAAACCGTCGCATGTGAAGGGGATAGAGCAGATAAAAATGAAACATCCGAGGAACAAGCACAGCAAACAATATCTGTCGTACGTGGACAAGTTGGACAGGATGCTCAACGTTGGCAAGAAACAGATAACTAAGTTTATGTGAGGTTATACCAAATATCTCAACGGCTGGCACATTATAATCTCATAGGAAGCGTTATCATTCGTCTTGACGGTGTCGATTCTGAATCCCACGTCTGACATTAGCTTCTGAAGGTTCCACTGGCCGAATTTTATAGACCTAAATAACAAAAGCGCCTCTCCCTTTTCCAATGAAACCATTTCATTGCCGATTTTAAGTTTATATTCCTTGTTAAGGGTAAATCTGCTTTCCACCTGACTCAATTTCTCATTGAACGTCAAATCAAACTTTCCAATTTCCCTTGTGACGCCGTACGCTTTCAATAACGAGAAGGTGAGTTTCCTAACAGGTTCACTGCGATAAAACTCAAGCATCTTCTCTATCTTCAATAAATTGGCCAACTGTATTCCTATTATAAGATAATCTTTCGATGACATTGAGTCCCTAAAGTTAGAGAGCAGTCTTTCCGTATTAGAAAAATTACCCAGGGTCGATCCCAAAAAGCACATCAGATTTACGTAACCGTTAGCACGCAGTTCAGCATTAAGTTGTGGAAATCCACCTAAGTCAAAGTCGAGAAGAACTTTCTTTATCTCAATTTTTAGGAACTTTTGTTCGACGGTTTTGCTCGCTGCATCCAAAAGCCCTTTACTTATATCAACAGGTACATATCTTACTTTTTTCTTTTCCTTCAATGCACGCTCTATAATTGGTACTGCAGCTGTGCCATCACCGCACCCAAGATCAATGATGTTAACCCCCTTCGCCTCGCCAAATTTTGAAAAGAAAAACAGGGAATTCTCTTCTAAAAGTGTGTATTCTGAGGACGCAACTGTGTCGGACTTAATGGCCCTTTCGGTATTTACGGTATCTATCCAGCCTTGTGATCCCTCAGGGGTGATATAATCGAATTTCAGCGGAACTTCACCCTTACCGCTAATAGAAGTAAAAAACTCCGCTTCTTGTTGCTCTGATAATATTTTCATTATACCACATTACACATAGCGCGTTGGCTGAACCATTGACAATGTGTATGTATTCGCCTTGTCGGTTGCAAGTATCTCCGTCCTGAAGCCAACGTCCGTCAGCAATTTTGTCAACGTCCACGATGTAAACTTCACCGATCTTGATAGGAATATCCTTTCACTCTTCTTCAAAACGAATTGATACTGTCCTATCTTTACTTTCTGATCATTCTTCAGCTGTATCCTTATTTCTACCTGGTTCTTTAGGTCGTTCCAGATCACATTGTATGAAGTGTCCTTTTTGCTGATACCCATTACTTCCGGGATGTGGTACAAGAAATCGGCAGTGTACTTCACATCGTAATGAGCTAGTATCTCATCTATTTTTGCGAGGTTGCTGAGCTGTACGCCTATAAGCATGTAGTCGTTGGCATCCATAGAGTCCCTGAAGTTGCTAAGGACCCTTCCCATATCTGGTTGGTTGCCCAACGTGCTGCCAAAATACAAAAAGAGATTGTAAGATCTATCAGACTTGAGATTGTAAGCAATATTCGCGAAGTTTCCCTGTTCAAAGTCAAAAAGGATGTCCTTGTGTTGGACATTGCCGAACTCCTTCTTTATGTTTTTTACCGCGAGGTCAATCATTTCCTGGCTTATATCCAGCGGGACGTACCTGAACTTTATTTTCCGATCGCTTAAGGCCTTAAGAACTGGAAAAACAGGATATCCATTACCGCACCCAATGTCTATAATATTAATTTTCCGCATATTCTTTGGAAGCGCATCTAGAAAGGCAGATATTTTCTCCTGGAGAAGAATTCCCTCCTCTGAATTTATGCCGCTTACCGTGCTCGACCTAATTTGGACAATATTATCCCAGTTAATTGCTCCCTTCGGACCCAAGTAAACGAACTTCAAAGGTATCTCTCCACGCCCCTGGACGGCAGTTATAAGTTCTGCCTCCTGCGCCCTAGTGAAGATTGACATGATTAAGCAGAGCATTTGAGATTTAAATAATTATGCTACCACGGCACCTTCTTCAGCTTAAGACGGTGGGCAATGATATTTGTGAACAGGTGCACAAATCCCGTAATTATCGTCAAGAAAATAAGGCCGTACAGACTTGGGAGATGTCCCGCAGGATATGCAAAGATAAGAGCGAAGATGTAGAATCCATACTGATCCATTAAAGGAAAGCTCGCTCCTGATTTGAAGTTGAGCTGCCTTTTTATGAAACTGCCCAAAAAGTCCCCAAAGACAGTTCCAAGTGCCAACAGGAAACCGACCGCCAGCATATAGCCGAAGAATGGCGATTCTAAGGCACCAACAACAATTCCGGCGACAATCGCGGAAGCTGTGCCTATCAGCGTCTTATTGTCTCCGAATATCCTCTTCCCGAATATTTTTCTTCCGAAGTCGATCGGACCGCCACCGTGCAGCAATACGGGTATCGCATTAGCCACGTAAGCAGGAAGAATGTAGATTAATGGATAAACAACTATATTATACCAGTCAAACATTAACGCACCTTCAACGTCTTCTTTACTACTTTCAACCAAGCTTCCGCGTCCTTTATCGCATTGTTTGAGTCGAGTTCGCTGCTCAAATCGCCGTCATATTGAATGCCGTTCCTTGTGACCCTGTAGATATCAAGAATATTGAGATATTCCTGTATTTCGCCATCTTTGTACAGTTCCTTCAACGCGGCTATCAGAGCCCAATGGCCCCTTTCTTTATACCCCACTTTGAACAGCAAAGCACGGGCAGAATGAAACATGGAATTGTAAGCAAGAGTGAAGGCGACATCAAAAAGGGAGATGGACATGTTACTTTTTGCCTCTACAACAAGCCTCCCAGCCAAAGCAATGGATCCTTTTATCTCAGCATCATCCGCCGACTGCCGGTTGACCATCCCTTTTTCAATCAGTTGCTCCAAAGTCATAATTTCACACCATACAATACTGTGTGCTTGCCGACAACAGAGAGGTAGAAGTGATCCTTTTTAAGCGCGAGCCTCCTCCATTCACCTATTGACAAAATTTCTACCTTTACCTCCTTTCCGAGCCTTTCCTCTAGCGCTTTCAGCTTTACAAGATTTAAGTCTTTAGTCTGTGAGATAATCAGCAAATCGATGTCGCTTCTCTTGTCGAATTCTCCGGTGGAGGAGCTCCCATAAAGAACGACAGAGCTTATTCCTTTGTTTTGCTTCACAAAATTCTCAATGTAGTCTTTCATGATTAGGATTATAAAAAATCTTTTGAGTGCCAGCACAACTGGGATATCAGATAGATGATATAACAAGGCGTTGCCCACTTTCTCCCTTTCCAAAATGCCCTCTTTCTCATAGACATCCAAATAAAACTGTGCCGTACGCGGACTTATCTTAAGCTTTCGTGACAGTTCCTTTATGTAAATCCTTTCGTCTCCTTCCAGAAATGGCTCCAGAACAAGCCATCCCCTAAATTTTTCCCACTCGTCAATCAGCATAGTATCATACATAATACGATAGTATGATATATAATACTTTCGTATGACGTACAATACCATTATGCAGCCTCCTTCTACAGAATCACTCAACAATCGCCTTTATCCTTCTTACACCCGCAGAAACGGCCTCTTGCTTCGTTATCTTGAAGCTTCTAAGCTCGCGTGTGTTTTTCACGTGCGGGCCGCCGCAGAGCTCCCTGGAGTAAACCTTGCCGCCCTTTGAAATAGTATAGACCTTCACGATCTTTTCGTATTTCCCTTCGAATATCCCCTGGGCCTTAAGCTTCTTTGCGTCCTCGATGTCCATCATCTCGAACGACACATCAGCCTCGGCCTTTATCACGTTGTTTACCCATTCCTCGATTTTCTTGATCTGCTCGTCCGTGAGCTTTTTGTCGTAATTAAAATCGAACCTCAAACGCTCCTTGGTGATGTTGGACCCCATCTGATAAATCGATGGATCGACCATCTGCCTAAGCGCTTCGTTCAGCAGGTGGGTTGCGGTGTGGAGCTTTGTCGTCTCCTCACTATGGTCTGCAAGTCCGCCCTTGAACTTCTGCTCAGCCCCTTCGCGTGAAAGTTCCTGGTGTGCCTTCATGAGAGAGTTGAAGCCCGCCTCATCGACCAAGAATCCCTTCTCCTTGCACATTTCGACAGTGATTTCAAGCGGGAAGCCGAAGCTCTGGAATAGGTCAAATGCGCTTTTCGCGTCGAGCGTCTTCTGATGTGACTCCCCTAGGAGCTGCAGCTTCTTCTCCAGCAGTTTTGTCCCGTTTTCCAGCGCTATTGAGAACTTCTCCTCCTCCTTCTTGAGTTCTGCAAATATGCGCGAACTGTTTTTCCTCACCTCTGGATAGGAATCTCCCATTACATCGACTGCTACCTTTGCGATTTCGCTGCAGAACTCGCCCTTTATACCAATCATCCTTCCATGCCTTATGCTCCTCCTGATTAGCCTGCGGAGTACATATCCCTGATCCACGTTGCTTGGAACAACTCCCTTGTCATCACCCAGGACCATTACTGCTGCTCTGAGGTGGTCTGTCACTATTCGCGCATTGCGGTTTGTTTTTGCCGTTCCTGCCGTTGAAATTGAAAGCACTTTGTCAAGGATTGGCGCAAGGGTATCGCACGCGTACACATTGTCTGCGCCACTTAGCGCCGCAGTCACGCGTTCCACCCCCATTCCCGTATCGACATTCTTCTGCTTCAACTCCACGAACTTTCCATCCGCGGTTTTGTTGTACTGCATCAGGACATTGTTCCATATTTCACAGAATGGCCCGGTGCTAGAGAGTTTCACGAATTCTTCGGTGCTCTTTTCCTGGATGTCCTGTGCATGATAAAACATTTCAGTGTCCGGACCGCACGGGCCGGTCTGTCCCGCAGGACCCCACCAATTGTCCTTCTTGGGCAGGAAGTGTATCCTGTTCTTAGCAACTCCGAGCTTTTCCCAGGTTCTGGCAGTCTCTTCGTCCCTGGGCGCGTCCTTGTCGCCCGCAAAGCAGGTTACGCTAAATCTCTCGACAGGTACCTTTAGTTCTTTGGTGAGGAACTCGAAGCTCATCTGTACGGCCTCGTCCTTGAAGTAATCGCCCAACGACCAGTTGCCAAGCATCTCCCAGAAGCTCAGGTGCCATGCATCACCCACTTCATCTATGTCGTCGGTACGCATGCACTTCTGCACGTTGCACAGCCTCTTTCCGAGCGGGTGTGGCTCCCCAAGAAGGTATGGAACGAGCGGGTGCATTCCCGCGGTTTTGAAAAGCACGCTTGGATCGTGCTCCGGGATGAGCGAGGCGCTCGGGATGCGCTTGTGTCCCTTCCTTTCGAAGAACGCCAGGTATCTCTTTTTCAAATCCGCGCTTGAAATCATTTAATTCACTCAGCTGCTAATTTCTTCTGCGGCCACCAGACCTTGCACTTGTCGCCGAAGAAGACGCAGAAGTTGCACTTCCACTTCTCACCCTCCGGGACAGGCATCGACTCGCGCTCTCCCTTCCAGAACTTGAGGATGTAGTCCATCGTGTCCTGCATCTCCTTTTCGGAATATGTGAACTTGTAAAGCTTTATCTCTTTCCCGGTGAGCTGGTTTATGTACTTTATGTGGATCGTGTCGCTGATCTTCGGGAGCTTCATGAGGTTTTCGAAATACCGTTCGGCTATTGCGTCCACCGTCTGAAGTTTCTTGTCGACCTTCATTGCGTCCAACTGCCTTACAAACTCTGGAGTTATACTGAGGAAAGCAGTTCTTTGGGCCTTCCTGAACTTCTCGAGCGTGTACGTGCCGGCCTTTATGTCATCCAGAAGTCGTTTGTAGAATATAACCTGCGCTTTGTGAGATGTGAGCTGTTCGTCGCTTGGGGGCTTGTCGCTTGTTTTGGTTTTGTCCTCCCAGACGAAGGTCTCTCCGTCCCTGATCTCGAGCATGTCCATCTTCCCAACCAGCGGGTATCCGTTTATCATCCCGTAGATCTGGATCTCCCTTGCCTTCTTGTTCCTGAACAGAACCTCTAGGGCGAGATAGCTGGTGTACAAGATTTTGTACATCACATCGGCGAACGCCTTGGGCGTCAGGTCCACTTGGATGTTGGTCTCTCCCTCCAGCTCAGCGTGCATGGCGCTGCCTTTCTTTATCGCCGCGGTTATCTTCGCGCCGTAGAGGTAGTTCAACTCCATTTGCCTCTCACACCAATACTGCGCAGCGATGTCGGTAGCCTTGATGCTACTCTTCTTCAATCGTTGTAGGTTATCCAAAATAATCAACCGGAAAATTAACGTGAAATCAATATCTTGTCGCTCCCAAATACCTTGAAATCCTCATCGTTTGTCACGAGGGTTTCATTGTTCGCCAATGCTATTGCCGCTATCAGCAGATCAAATTCATCCACCCTCCTTCGCTCCGAAAAAACCTTTGTGTAAAGCTTGACCGCCTGGTCGAGCTCCTTGTCCCCGAAACTATATACGATCAGTCTCTCCAGCACCTCGAGCAGGACCTTTTCCTCTTCAGGATCAAAACCACGCAGCATTTCGTACTTGTTGAAGATTGTTACCGCTGCAGCCTCACCCCCATAACTTTCCATCAGCTCAATCGCCCATCGGTCCCCGTGCACGGCCGAAAGTATTATGTTCGTATCGAAAACTACCATAAAAACACTACTTTAGCCTTCTGCTGCCAAATTCGCTTCTGCGCTTCTTTATATATTTGAGCCGAGAAGCCAAATTCATCTTGCTCAGAGACCCGAAGAAAGGCCTCAACTTGCCTATGTCACCCCTTCCGACATCCCTCTCTGCCAGCTCCTCAAGCATTTTTGAGAATGACCGCCCTCCCTTCAACCTCGAGAGCATCCCGTAAACATGGTCCGACACGGATATTATTTTGGTCATAATCTATATATGCATGTATATATATAAATATCCTTCCTTTTCAGCCCGCCTACTTGTCTTCACAGCCGAAGCTCAGCGATCACCTTAGTCATCACTGCAGAAATAGTGACCGAGCATCTATAAATAGCTTCGGCATCAGGTGTTCTGCTGCGCGGCCGTCGATGGCAATGTTATCGTTGCCACGCGCGCTATCGTGCCCTGCCCTCCAGTCACGTAGTTGAGCCATATATAGACCACCTTTGCGGAAACTGGCCGCACTGAGGCGGGGCAGGTTATGTTCAGGCTGGCGAATGCGCCGCTAGACAGGTTTTCGTTGACCGGAGCGAAGTATGACGGCTGTGATGTGTTATAGCTGCAACCAACGCCCTTTATGTAGACTGAGGAATTGAGTCCTCCAATTTGGAGGCTTAGCGTTCCGGACGATGTGGTTGCAGCCTTCCCGCAGGCGAACACAGAGGATGCAGAACAGGACAGCACCTGCTGCGCTGCGCTTAGGTATAGGTAGCCGATCACCACCAGCGCAAGGACGAGGATCCCCCCAAGGGCGAGCCCGCTCCTCCTGATAAAGTTCTCCTGCTGCACCTGCACCGCGTACGCAGGGTTTATTTCGTAGTACCTCCACTTCCTGTGGCTGTCGTCAATCTCCCTTATCGCATTGATGCTGAGGAGGTCCTGGATGTGTTCCGCGATGGTCGATGGAGCGAGCCCGAGCTCGCTGCTAAGATCTGTGAGTGTCTTGCTCTTTCTGCCGATCGACTCGAGAATCCGCTGTTTTGTCTCCCACATCTTGCTCATTGCGGCACCGATGTACGACAATAATTTGGAGCTGATATTTATATGTATGGTATCGATGTTTCGGTTTTTTTAAGACCCGGAATTAGGAAAACCGAAAGAGAAAAAAGCCGAAATATGAAAATTGGGCTCGATGGAGCCCGAAGCGCCTTATTCGTCCCTCTTCTTGAAGAACATGATCAACAGCGCAATCCCGACTATTATGAGCGGGACGCTCGCGTTGTATGGATACAAGAAGTTGAGGTTGTATATCAGCGCGAATGAAAGGAGTATGAAGTACGCTCCGATCAGCGCGATTATGTAGCCCGCTATTCCAAGCGACATGTTGACAGTCTGTGGGTCGCCGTGCTTCGAATAACCCCTTGCCAGGATTCCGACCCCGGCCCCAATCAGTAGGCCCGATCCGGCCTGCCCATAGGCGATGCCGATCCCGAGTCCTATGAATAGGAACGCGAGGAAGAGCATGTCGTATATGTCCCTTTCAGGTTCTACTTTCATAGCAGCCTTTCTTGTGCGTCTTGGCATAATATCACAGCTACGGTGGTCTGCCAAAATTAATAAACTTATCCCTTCCTGTGCCCGCGGTTCTTTTCGATGTGCTTCATGAAGGTCACGTAGATGAAGTAAAGCAGCAGTATGAACACACCAATTGAGGCGAGCACTATCACCGCGTTGGATGTGGATATGAGGTAGTACCCAAAGAGCAGGAGTATGAAGTCCCAGATGAAAATCCCTATCATAGAGAAGAAAAGGAAGCTCTTCATCGGCATCTTCGCGAATCCAGCGGGGAAGTTGATCAGCACCCTCACCTCGGGGATGAGCCTGGCGGCGAAGACAGCAAGGTTGCCGTTCCTCAGGAACCAGGCATCGAAGTCATCGAGGGTGGCGCGCTTTATCTTGAAGTTCGAGAGGTGCTTGTACACCACCTCCCTGCCGATGTAATACCCTATGTAGTAGTCAATGAGCGTGCCGAAAAAGCTTCCCAGCAGCACCGCGGCAATGGCGAACCAGAGGTTGAGGAAGCCCTTTGCCGCGAGGTATCCCGCGAGCGGAATGACCACCTCGCTCGGAATCGGCAGAGAGGCGCCCTCGAGGAGCATCAGGAAGAATATCCCGAAGTAACCGTACTGTTGCATTAGGCTAGATATGGATGAATACGAGTCTGCCAGCACGTCCTGAAGCGCCGACGTTATCTGCAATAGGATACCAAAGGCCATAAACCACTCCCCAAGCAATTGTTATTAAGTATTTCCAGGAAAGCTTAATAAGCAATGCGAACGTGAGAGCGTGAAGGTCATAAAGTTTTATGGGAGCGAGGGCAAGCTCAAGGTTAGGCCGGACACTGTCGAGGACCTTTGGACCATACAGCGCATATTGTTCGCGAACGACGTGGTCAGATCGGAAAGCGTAAGGAAGTTCAAGTCGAGCGAGAGCGACAAAGGCGAGCTGAAGGATGTGGTTATAACCCTCCGTGTCGAGAAGAGCGAATTCGACAAGACCGCCGACCGCCTGCGCATAATGGGAAAGATACTTGATGGAAGACCATTGGAGTACATAAAGCTGAACAGCTACCATACCCTCAACATAGCCCCCGGAGACGTGCTGGACATAATGAAGGCAGAATGGCATGACTACATAATCAACGTCATCCGTAACGCGGTATCGGACACGCGCAAGGCGCGCCTCAGTTTGATTGTAATCGACGAGGAGAAGGCGCTCCCGGCGGACCTGCTTGGATACGGGGTGGAGTTCAAGAACGAGATCCACAGTCGCCTTAGCAAAAGGATGAGCCAGAAGGACTTCACCGAACAGCAGAAAAAATATTACCAGAACGTCCTAGATGTGGCGCTCGCAATGAGGGCCGACACCATCATAGTGGCAGGTCCGGGCTTTGCGAGGGAGGACCTGAAGAAGTTCGCAGAGGAGACGGGAGCGCTGAAGAAGAGCGACAAGAAAATCCTCTTCGAGGAGGCGAGCAACACGGAACGTTCGGGAATCTACGAGCTGATCAAGAGCGAGAAGGTTGAGAAGCTGCTCGCAAAGGAGAGAATAAGAATTGAATTCAAGCTGATGGAGGAGTTCCTCAACAACCTCATGACCGGCAAGTCGAAGTCGGGGGCGGAGGCGGTGTCTGAGGCGATAGAAAACTACGAGGCGAAGGTGGTGATGGTGAACGACAACGTGCTCGGCGATCCGGAAATCCAGAAGGTCCTTGCGAGGGCGGAGAAGAACAGGGTCAAGATAGAGGTCTTCAACGCCAACGACGAGGTGGGGGAGCAGCTCCACGCCTTCAAGGACATAGTTTCAATAGGTTGACCGTACCGGCTGCATGCACCGCCCTGCCAACTCTCCTCCCGAAGCGCAACATCAATCGGTCGCGCAGGAGGAATAATCTATGCCTATCGGATAGGGGGTTCCCGTAATCCACGTGCCTATGCCCGTGGTGGACACAGGCGCATAATAGGACGTGGTGATTTGGCTGACGCTCCCGACACAGTACAAATAACCGTGCCCCGTAGCGCAGGTCACCTCTTGGGCGCTTACCGGATAGGCGGTGCCTGCGGTCCATGTGCCTATTCCGGTCGTGGACAGCGGCGCATAGTAGGTAAGTGTGCCAACGCTCCCTCCCACGCAGTAAATATCGCCGCCATAGACGCCACAGTTGAAATAAGCATCCGCCACGGGGTAGTTTCCACTATATGTCCAAGTCCCCACCCCCGTCGAGGACAGCGGTGCATAATACGTCTGCTGGTAGGAGTTATAGCCGTTTACGCAATAGATATAGCCGTTGTAGGCTACGCACGCACCGTTTGTTATTGGCTGCGGATATGAAGTGGTGGATGTCCATCCGCCGATATTGGTGGCTGACGGGGTCGCATAATAGACGCTTTGGCTTATGGCTCCGTTGTAACCGCCGACGCAATATACGTTACTCCCGCTTGAGACGCACTCTATCTGGGATTCGGCTCCCCCTCCATAGGCCGAGTCGGTGCCCCACGAGCCTGTCCCCGTGGATGAAATCGGCGCGCCGTATGTATCGGAGATGAACGATACGCCGTTGGAGCCACCTATGCAGTAGATGTACCCGCTGATTATGGCGCAGCCCTCTGAAAACGTGGTTTCCGGATATGCGGTGCCGGAGGACCACGCCCCTATCATGCCGTTCGATGAAAGCGGCGCATAGTACGCGGCAGCCACGGCGCTGCCCGATCTGCCCCCGACACAGTAGATGTCCGGCGGCGGTGGTGCGAGAAACGCGGTTGGCGTGGTTGCAATGGCGGAAAGCACCGCGATCTCTGCGACAAGCCCCGACTGCCCTGCAAAGCTGTACTGGACCCAGATGTACCCCCTGAACGACGTCCCGATCTTGCCGCTGCTGCCGATCCCGGGACACTGGGTTACAACCTGCGCGGTCTGGCCGGATTGGAAGACGGTTGTGCTCGGGGTCGTGAATGACGAGGGCGACGCGGTGCTGTTGGTGCAAGCAACGCCGGTTATGGTCATCGTTCCGTTGCTTATCTGCCCGATATTGACCTCCACGTACCCTGTCACATTCATAACAGGCTTCTGGCAGGTGAACCCCGACTCGGCTATGCATGAGGTTGTTATGAAATTAGTCCCTGAGAAGAAACCCAACTGATACAGCGCAGCGAGCACCACGGCTATGACTATTATCGCCCACCCGTAGGTCATCAGGTACTCCATCGCGGACTGTAGTTTCAAAATATTGGCCCTACCCCTCCACATATAGACCATTAGATGATGGTTTGGAATGGTTAAATACCTTGCTCCTCGCAAATCCAGCCTCGTCCGCGCGGCAGTGACGAGACGGAGGGAGAGCCCAACCTCTTCAAGGACATTGCAAACATTGGCTGACAGCGAAAGGGAAACTATCTGCGCTGCGGCGTGCCGCGCCATCCAGTGAAGACCGTGCCTATTATGTCATCAAGCCTTTCTGGGTTCATCCCGTAAGTGTACCTTGATTCCCCGCCGTGCAGGAAGGACTTGGTAAGAACCCCGTCATGGACAAGCCTTTCTGCAACTTTCTCCGCATAGCCCTTCGCATGGCAGGGGAGGCCGGTTGTCAGCTCGTGCATCGGCAGAGACCTGTTCCCAATTCGGCGCCCCATAACCAGCTTCTTCAGCAACGCAAAAGTAACACCCTCCCCGTCGAGAGGTATCGGGGTGAATTTCATGTTTCGGAGAACATTGTGGTATGGCATATCCTCCCCTGCCCTTGGGTCGGAAAGATCCCTGAGCAAGAACTCGAGCTTGTTGCCCCCGCTTGAATTGTCCAACCTGAACATTCTTCCGCTCATCTGATCACCAAAATGCCGTGAGGGTTATTAAAACACATATAATATAAAAACATGTGTGCACAGGTTCGGTTTTATCCGCGGACCAGGCGCTTGCAGAAAGACCCCCTCCTTTCATAGTCGAACTGGATCTGCTGCATTCCGACCGCCTTTTTTATCCTTTCGTGGTCATCAGGCGTGGCGACGAAAAGGATGCACCCGCCTCCGCCGCTGCCCAGCACCTTCGCCGCGAGGGCGCCGTTCTCCTTGCCGATCCTTATCGCATGCTCTATCTCGGGGTTCGAGATGCTTCCCTCGAGCCTTTTCTTTAGTTCCCAGCCCTCGTTGATTACCTCCGCGATTCCGCGCCAGTCCTCCTTCATGAACCTCGAACGAAGCTGGTCGGCGCCCCTGGCCATCTTTGTGTAGTCTTCTATGTGGTCAACGATTCCATTGGTCTGCTTTTCGAGTATCACGCCGGATTTATGCCTTATCCCGGTGTAGAGAAGCAGGAAATGCTTGATCATTTCTTCCCGCGCATCGGTCTTCAGCTCGACGTCCTGCACTTCGATAGTGCCGTCTTTGTTGTATCTTATGAACTTCATTCCGCCGTACGCCGCTATGTATTGGTCCTGCTTTCCTCCCGCCTCGTTTAGTATTTCACGCTCGACGTGGTACGCCTCCTCCGCAAGCTCCTTCGGGGATGGGTCCCTTCCCTGCCAGTGGCCCAGGACGTTCAACATCCCTACGGTGAATGCGCTGCTTGCTGCAAGCCCCGTTCCTTCCGACGGAATTTCGGTGGAGATGTTCACCTGCAGGCCGCCGGCGATGTTCTTGTACTTTAGCGCCTCCCTTGCTGCACGGTGCGGAATATCGTCAACGTTTCTTACGTCCTTGTGGACATCCTTGTACGAGATGGAAAACATGTCGCTGTTGAAGTGCCTGATAAGGTCGGTGAACACGTACCGGTTTATCGCCATGGAGAGCGTCGCCCCGGGGCCATGCCTAAGATAGAACTTCGGTATATCTGTCCCGCCACCTGCGAACGATATCCTGAGTGGGGTTATTGAGCTTTGCTTGATTACCTCGACCATCAGATCGTCCCTAACTAAATAAATAATATTAAGCCTTAACTAGATACTCTGCAAACTGTTTCATGATAACCTGAGCAGCGACGTCAGCTCGCTGTTCGTTGGGATAAACCGGAATTGAATAGTTGGCATCCAATATTGGATCACTTTCCAGAAGAGTTTTGGATCCCTCTTTAAATCGTGCTCTGATGAGCATTCGGTTCGCACCATGTTGAAACTTCTTTTCGACCATAAAATCTACAACATTCTCCCCCGACATACTATAGGTTTGAATTTCCCTAACAATAAGTTCACGTTTGGCGGATCCGTCGTACGAAGATGGCAAATCAGTCAACCTCCTTGCCTTATCAACAAGCCTGCCAAGGTCGCCGAATTGATTGCTCTCGAGTTCCACCCTATACATATGAAGATTTCCCTGTGTGCCGAGAACATTTATTATCTCTACTTTTATTTCGCCTGTTCTGGCCAAGGACCTGGTCGCTTTCGAATCATCATTGCCATGTATTGTGCTTGCTTGCATTTAACCACAACCCAACTATCACCCCGTCCTCATATTTTAAACTGCCGTTTTGGACACAAGATTTAAATACTAGCAGAAATCAGATATATGTGTCGAGCGTCGATACGCTCGCGCAGTTGGATACAAACGGTGTAAGAATGCAAACGCAGACCTTGAAGATGCACGGTTCTGATTCGAGGACCAAGGTCAGCGTCGGCACTATCTCTCCGGCATTTAAGATGTGCTGGAACATCAATACACCGTATATGTATTTGGCCGCATAAATCCGTTAAAATTTTCGGGTGTTTATGATGGGCCAAATAGCTATTACTAGAGAGGATGTTTCGGGACTAACCAAGCGGGAGCGCTTGGTGGTTGTCGAGATAGGGAGGGACATGATCGACTCAGCCTCCGCTTTTGTATCTTACATGAGCGAGGCATATGGGTTTTCGAAGAGCTCGGTCTGGTACAACCTCAAGCGGCTCAAGGAAAAGGGGGTGCTTGACTTCGCGACAAAGGACGAACTGGGGAAGCCGCTCGTACTCACCCGAGCGGGCCTGGCCGGCCTAACGGCGCTGGAGAGGATGGGCTTCAGGATAGAGGTTGCGGATGCTACCCAACTTCCCATGCCTAATGATCCGCAGCCTGACCGTGAGCTCGCAGTTGTAGAAAGAAACAGAAGAGGGGGCGCAGTGCCCAATTTGATTATTCATCCGTCGTTTGGATGACTGATGCTTCTTAGCCTTGGGTGGAAACAGGGTTCGGTACAGGGCCGGGAGACCGGCCAATAATGCACAGGTAGTGTTAAATATCAATACGAACTGAGTAGGTTCGTGATTGGATGCCTGCGGCGACAATGGGGTTGAAGCCAGCCAAGCCTTATGTAATAGCGAAGGAGGCGCTCGATGAGCTGCTTGGACCTGGGCTGGTCGATGAGACGGAAAAGCTCAAGCGAGGGGAGGCAAAAGAGAAGAGGGTTACGGCGAAAACAATTAAACCTGAAGTGCAGGGAAAAGCCGACTTGAATAAAATTTCAGCGGAGATTAAAAAAATATTCTACGATGGAAACCGATTCAACGATACCGAATCGGACTTAGGAAGGCACGTACTGCTTCTTGTGAATGTCGCTGCAGAGGCTAGTGATTATCTTTTTGAGAAGAATGGTGTAGGTGGGCTAGACAAGTGGGCTGAAATCTCGGAGCAGGCTGCAATAAACGCAAAGATAGCTGGCAGGAGTGCCGGGATAAAGGTTGGATTCGAGGATCAGATGGCAAGATACTCCAATATAGACGAGAAAGTAAAAACTGCAGCAAACCTGTTTGTCATATGCCGGGACCTTGCAGTGGGCGCCTGCATGGAGTTCATAGATTACAGGGTAGGCAGGCATGCCGGAGACGAGAAGGGCGAGATGTACGAAAGGCAATACGGCAAGGCGCTTAAGACGATATTGAAGATTGTAGATTCACAAGACCGCAAAAAAAGGATATGAAATTTGTCGATAGCCATAAATATGCAAACGGACTGAGCAGTCTTGGTGGTTTAATGCCCGCGAAGACCTTATCAAAGACTGTGGAACAGAAAGATGAGAAGAGGCTGGTTCTAAGAAGCCCGCACATCAGGGAGCACGACTCGCTGACCGGTCGCATAGCAGCAATCCAGTTTTACCTCGACAGCGGAGCCTTGAACGCCGATGAACTTGATAAACTTCCGACCGCAATTGCAAGGCAGATTATTGGATACAATCTCAGGCATGTGCGCGAGCACTTGAAATTGCCGTCGACCTTCAGGGGGAATTTCCATAATAAACACCATTTCGAATTGTGCCCTACTGGCGTGTGGGAGGCGGTAGTATATGGCGAACAACAGATAGATTTTGGAAACGCTGTGACTGCCCGAGTGAGAATTTACCTGGAAGCACAGCTCTTCGAACAAAGCTTTGGAGCACTTGTAATCGAACTTGAGACTACGACCAGGCTGCCGGAAAAGGAGCCGTACAAGCTAAAATCAGGGGAAACACTGGCGCTTAGGCCTTTCCAGCCAACACCTGTGGAGAAGAAAGAGATTGACGAGCTAAAGAACACAATCAAACTTGTAACACAGATGCTTGTGACGTTCGACAGGAAGAAGCTGAAGGCATTTGTAAAAGATGGTGATCGCGTTACTGAGAAATGGTTGATGGAAACTTTTGCACCACTTCGCAAAGCGGATGAAATCAGAGCGAAGGAGCTCCGGAGAGTGGAAACCCAGGTGGAGCAGGTTCCTGTACTGCCATAGTGGATTAGATAGCCCTCTCCGCCTTCAGCATCTGCATCTTTCTTCTTGTTCCGCCAGGGGACGAAAAGTTACCCAAACTTCCGTCGCTTTTTATCACCCTGTGGCACGGGACTGTTGGAGCGAGCGGATTTATCTTCAGCACAGATCCAACCGCGCGATACGCATGAGGATGACCAATTCGCTTTGCTATGTCCTTGTACGTGGCTGTTTTCCCCTTTGGTATCCTGTAGGTGGCGATCAGCACCTTTATCTGGAAGTCGGTGAATCCCTTCTGCACCAGCCTCTTCCTAATTCCTCTCTCGTCCATGATGATGCTTCTCAAAAGGCTTTATTAAACTTTTCAGTTATGCTTAACCATGGCGAAGAAGGCTAGCGACCCAACAAAGACTGGCGACAGGTCGAAGCTGAAGGTCTGGCTCGACGGGAAAATCATCCCGTACAATGATGCGAAGGTCCCGATCCTCACACATACGATGCAGTACGGCAGCGGTATCTTTGAGGGAATCCGCGCAAACCAAACAGCTAAGGAGGCAGCCATTTTCAGGCTGAAGGACCATGTCAGGAGGTTCTTCACCAGCGCAAAAATATATTCGATGGACCTTCACTTTACACCCAGACAGGTCGAGGCGGCGATAGTCGAGGTCGTTAAGATAAACAAGTTCAAGTCGTGCTACATAAGGCCTTTCGCGTTCTATAACACCGACCAAATTGGTGTTAGTACATTCGGAAAGCCCATCAGCACCTACGTTGCGGCGGTTCCTTTTGGGGCCTACTATGGTGAAGGCAAGGAGAAGGGCATAAGGTGCAAAATCTCGTCGTGGCATAGGATAAACTCCAGCATCCTGCCGGTCGAGGCGAAATCGAGCGGCAACTACAACAACTCAATAATCGCCAACCTCGAGGCACACGCGTCAGGGTTTGATGAGGGGATATTTGTTTCTGATGAAGGTTACCTGTCAGAAGGGACAACAGACAACATCTTTATCGTAAAGGACAACAAGCTGCTCACCCCGGACGACAGCGCCGACATACTGTTGGGAATAACACGCGACTCAGTGATAAAGATTGCGGAGGACATCGGCCTCACCGTCAAGGAGACTGAGGTGCACAAGGAACAACTCTATTCCGCGGACGAGGTGTTTTTCACTGGCACCGCCGCGGAGGTGACTCCGGTGGTCAACATCGACGGCATAAAAATCGGAAAAGGCAAGCCCGGTCCGATCACGAAGATGCTAGCTGACAAATACACTGACGTAGTGACAGGTAAGAACGACATCTTCGGTGATTGGCTCACTTACGTGAAGTAGGATCAGAAAACAAACCCTCAGCCTAAAGCTTCATAATCACTTGTCCACAATCATCGAGACAGTACAACATCACAGGGCAATACTATCTCTCGTGAAACCTTATAAAACCAAGAGTTTCCGTTGTCGACTCATAGCAACTTCAATCCCTTACTGAACTGATCGATTTCATCGCTTTTCCACGGGCCCACCCCAAGGACGGTTGTTGTCCCGGGAGGCAACTGGGTCAGACCGGCATCGTTGATCAAAGAACATGGAATCTTCTTGAACTGATAGGCCTTGAAGAGCTTTAGAAGGGACTCCTCGTCAGGAACCTTAAGAACAATCTTCTTCTGGCCAGAGTCCAACCACTCTTTTGCTATCTCCTTATCCCTTGATGACACAGCCAAATAACTCGACACAGAACCGTGTGCTATTTGCGCCCCAAGCTTCCCTTTGGACATCTCCAAATCAGCCCTGACTATTATTACCTGCTTTATATCGTCGCCTTTCATGATGTGGTTGGGGATATGGTGTTTTTATTCCTATCCCCCGTAAAATATTGTAGTACTAGTTTTGGTGTCTCATTGCTGGATCAAAAGGTGGCTGACCTCGCCACGAAGATGTTCAAGGAATATTATTCCAAGGCCGATGACTTCTTCCCTACCGAGCTGGAGAAAAGGGAGTTTGGGTTCGGCGACTACGAGAAAAAGATAGCATACCGCCACCTCGCCTTCAAGACCAACGCGGAGTTCAAGAAATACGTAGTGGATAAGGGGCCACCGTTCATATCATATTCGAACGCGCATTACGAGCGACCCGATGGTCGTCCGATGGAGGCAAAGGGCTGGCTCGGGTCTGAGCTGATATTCGACCTCGACGCGAGCGACCTCCACCTCCCGTGCCAAAAACAGCATGACAGGTCGTGGGTATGCGAGAACTGCCTCGACTCGGTGAAGAAGGAGACCATCCGGCTCGTGGAGGATTTCCTGGTGCCGGATTTCGGATTCTCGGAGAAGGAGATAAAGGTCAACTTCTCGGGCAACAGGGGCTATCACGTCCACGTCATCAACAGAGACATCTTCAAGCTCGACAGCAAGGCAAGGAGGCAGATATCAGAATACATAACCGGTGCAGGCATCGATGCCGGGCGGCTGTTCGAGCTCCGTAGCGTGGAGCGCGACGACGGGAGGAAGATTAAGGTCCTGTACGGCCCGCGTCCGACCGATGGCGGATGGGGAGGGAAGGTCGCGAGGGGTATGATATCAGCGCTTAATACCGGAGTCGCCACGCTTGAAGAGACGGGCGTGGATAAAACGCTCGCGAAGAGGTTGTTCAAGAACCGCGCTGATATTGTGCTGGGCATAAGCACCGGCAACTGGGACAAGGTCATGATACCGAACAAGACCGAGTTCTGGGCCGGCGTGCTGAGGAAGATGGCGATCACACAGAGCGATTCAATCGACAGGAACGTTACCAACGATACCGGCCACCTGATTCGGCTGCCGAACACGCTGCACGGCGACACGGGGCTGCTCGGATTGGACATCGGCTCCGTGAAGGGCCTCGACCGCTTCGACCCGATGAGGGATGCGGTGGTGTTCAAGGGGAAGAGCATGAAGGTCCATATCAACAGGGCGGAAAAGTTCATGATGAACGGCGAACACTTCGGCCCGTGGGACAACGCCACCGTAGAGCTGCCGCTCTATGTCGCGCTTTATCTGCTTCTAAAAAGGGTTGCGGTTCTGGCTTAGCGCCTCCTCTGCCTCTTCAGGTATCCGGAATCCCTGCCGTTGAAGAGCGAATCGGTGAGAAGCCCGACGATGCTCTTCTCTATGCCCATCTGCGGTCTTTCCTTGGGTTCGGTTCTGATAAGGCCTGGCGCTTCTGTAATTGTTGGACCGCCGATTTCAATAGGAATAGACTGAGCGATCTCGCTCTGGAACCTAGTCACACTTGCAGCTGCCATCTGGTCGCCTGTACATCCTAGAAGCAGGTAATAGTACAAAAGATAGTTATTTATACCCGACGCAATGGGGCGTGGTGCCGTGGCTGCTGAAAATCCCACCGCTACACGTCGAATAATCAAAATTCAATAATTTGGACAGCGTTTCTTCGGTTTCGGATTCAACTTTCGGAATCCAAAATAACCTGTTTTGTGTCAAAAACAGCAGTTTGTCGACGCCTGC
>DAHXLY010000004.1 GCA_027365735.1 Microcaldota archaeon | reverse complement strand
GATCGGCGGTTCGCCTGCCTTGAGTATATATGACCTGCACAGGTCGTCTATCGCCTTTGAGAACAACGAAGATCTGTCAATTATGTATGCTGGTTTGTGTTCAGCCTCGCTCTGGACCACGACATCAGACTCAGGAACCATTGCATAGGCAATGTCCCCATAAATCTGCTCTATCTTCTGTTCATCGAGCTCGAACTTGTTGTCCTTCACTCTGTTGATGACGAGTTTGTGGAGCAGCTTGTGGTCTGCATACAACTTCGAAAGCTTCTCCGCGCCGAACACCGACGTCTCTTCCGGAGTGGTGATTATCAGAGCCTCGCTGAAGTACCTGAGCGCCGGTCCCATGTTGAATCCGGGCGGCGTGTCTATAATCACGAAATCAAACTTAAGGTCCAGAAGGCGGGTGTAGAACTTGTGCGCCTCCTTCTCCCCGACGTTTATCTGTAGTGCCTTACCTCCCGCAGGGATTAGGTAAAAGTCCGATGGGACGTAGGCCACCATCGTGTCCTCCACGTGTTTGGCACCCTCGATTATCTCTGCGAATCCAGATCCTGGTTCCCTCATCCCCAACAGCGGACCGATACTCGGGTTCGCCACGTCAGTGTCTATTACCAGCACGCTGTATCCAGCAGCCCTGAGAGAGGAGGCTATGCTCACCGAGATTATCGACTTGCCCACTCCGCCCTTGTTGGACGACACCAGTATGAGGTATGGTTTCTTGTCCATGCAGAGGTGTGGGTAATTAAGGTTTATAAAGTTGGCGGCGTCGGAAACAGAATGAATAAAAATGTGCCATCCCTCAACGTACTGTGCTTGCATGGCGTCCAGCGTCTTCGGGGCTTTCAGGAGGGAGGAGGAGAAGTTCCGCCTCGCTCTCATACTGTTGGTAGTGCTGGTGCTCGTGGTTGTGCTGGTCGTTTATTTTTACAGGCAGACCCTCGGCGGTTCATTTATTGAGAACCTCAACTACACCCAGCTACAGAGGGCATACAACATAACGCTCATGCAGCTCAGGAACACGACCGCCGCATACAGCACTGTGGAGTACAATCTCACCCATCCGTACATAAAGAACCTCTACACGAGCTACAATATCAACATACCAATGAAAAACATAAGCTCGACGGTGACCAACGTAACCTACTCCGGACCAAACGAGAAAGTGAACAGCACATACACGACCACTTACTACACATACGCGTTCTCGTTCAACGCCACCTATCCCGGATACCTGATGCTCAACGCCACCAGCTCGGCAGTCAACAGCAAGACCAACAACACATGGGAGTTCATCGTCTCCAACCAGAATGTAATCCCGAATGCTACGATGGTGTATTACAACTACCAGACCGGCAGCGGCCCTAACCCTTTCCAGATAACCACCACCGGCAGGGGAGTGTACAGGGTAAACTTCGATCAGAATTCGCCCAGGACTATTTATGCTCCCACCCCGACCCAGCTTGGGACGGTAGGCATACCGGTCAACTCCGGCACTGTTTATGTGTGGGTAGCCAACTTGAACAACCAAAGCATCTCAGTTACCTTCTCGGCCAAGTACGTAGGAATGCACACACATTAAAATAAGACTGGATCAGTTTTCTCCGCAGCACCCGCATCCGCACCCTCCTCCAGACTCTTCCTTCTCTTCAGCGGTCCTGCCGCATCCGCACCCTCCGCTGCTTCCACATCCGCAACTCTCGCCCTCCTTTTCCTCATGTGCATGTTCATCTGCCATTTAATCACACGGTATTACTTTTTATCCGAGATATTTATTCCTTCCCCTTCAGTTCGGATAAGTGCTCACGCCAGCACCATTTCGGATTAACCTAAGTATGTCCGACCTCGGGACCTGGAACTGCGTGAGGTCGTTCCTTCGCCACAGCCCCACGGCTATGTATATCGCCATCAGTTTGAGAGCGTCGCGCTTGGATATATTCAGCGCCTTTGCAAGGTCGTGGTGCCCGAGTCCGTCACCCAGCTGGCCGGTGAGGTCGTAGACCTCCTGTATGTCCTTCAATGTCTTGATTTTCTTGCGCGCTGCCTTGATGTCAACGAAGACATTCCTGAATACCATATTGACCGGCTCGAGCTCGACCGCCCCCTCCCTCCTGAGCTCTTTCTCCCCATGTTCGTCCACATCCCTCCTCCCGAGCGGATGGGTGTAGAGCGTCAGCAGCATTATCAGCTTGATTGGCTGCTGGACAATACCGTCGATTTCATCGTCCCTGCGGGAAAGGTGCCGCGCGCCCCCTAAGTTACGTTTTGTGACTGTCGCCATGAAAAATCTGTCGACCGTTCGGATATTTAAGCTTTTTCTACGGTACGGCGGGCGGTTAACCGTTCCTATCGAGCGCGAGGTAGCCTGTTATCTTGCCCTCCCTGCCGAAGGTCGCGCGCTGGTTATAGACGGACTCAAGGTCCAGGAGCCCGGCCTTGTGTGCGACAGCCATAAGCTTCATCGCATCCTCGATGCTTATTTTGAGCGCCTTCGCGATGTCCTCGTGTGTTATCCTCCAGTCAATCTGGTTGAGCGGCTCGGTTCTCAGGAGCTCCTTTAGTTCCTTCCTGTAGCTCTTCGCCATGTTGACGTTGACATGGACCTTGAGTTTCAGCATGTCAACATCCGATATTACTTGCCTTATGCGCTGCGGGCTTGGAAATGCGTGCATGTCCTGTATGGTCGACTGCTTGATTATGTACAAAGGATCAGGTCGTTGCGCGGTCTTGTCGGCCATGTCATCTTCGCTGCGGTCTTCCACCATCCCTGTGGAATTTATTGTACTTATTGCCGAACTTGCCCTGCGGAGGTCCCCTTCGCTGTTGGCGCTGCTGCGGAGGCCCGCGTCTTTCCTGCTGTGGTCTTTCTTCAAACTTCTTTTCGGTCGCAGGGGCATTCTTTATCTTCTCCACTATCGCATCAAGCTGGCCCTTCAGCTCCTTGCCGATGAACTTGTGGGTGAAGTAGTCTGCCTTGAGCGCAATGCAGATCTTCGTCGCGTACACTCGTGCGATCTTTCCCCTCCTGTCGCGCGGCGCGCCGTTGACTATCGGCATCTTGAACAGGACACCGTACTTCGGCGGCTTCCCGCCGAACTTTATGTGCTTGAACAGCGCCTTCTCCGCTCCGAGGAGCTGGACGGTGCTCGCCGGCATCATCGCCAGCCTTTCGAGCGACCCCGCCTTGCTGAGGAGCTCTGCCGCGATCTTCTCATCGGTGAGATACGTGGTGTTCGGCAGCATCCTCTCCGATGCGATCTTTATATACTGCTCCAAGCTTGATATCATCGTGCTGAGGTTTACCATCAGCTGTGCAAATCCCAACACCGCCTTCTTTTCATCGACGTTCATCTTCCTGCCGATGCTGGACTTTGATTTTTCGAATATCGTCTTCGCCATTCCGTCGTTGTTGACTATCCTCTTCACGTCCTCGAGAGTCGCGTCACCTTCATTCATCTCGATTGTAAGTTCTGCGAGGGTCTTCGGGTTGTTGATCCTTATTTCAGGGTAGTAAATGCCATACCATTCTGTAAGGCGTTCATAAGCGAGGTTGTACGACTTGCTCGTCTCGAGGTAGGCGTTTATCGCCTGGATGAGCGCGTACTCCTCGCTCGAGTAGGCCTGCCTGATGCCCTCGCTGGCGCTCTGGAGCATCTTCTCTCTCATCTCCTCGAATGGGTTTCTCTTCATCAGATTGCACCGTAATAAGAAGTACGAATATATCTGTGTCGAGAGTATTTAAAAGTTATTGTTTGCACAGGTGCAACTTCATCATGTCCTTAGGACTGAAGGCTCTGGCACCGCATTCAAATCAAATGCAGGAACCTTGAAATTCACATCGAACGCAGAAAGTAACAGTATCATATCGTGGAATTCGGGGAAAAGGCTATAGTGCGCCTCCCTCAGGTCGCATTCCAAAATGTATCTGCAACGCCCGGCCATGTATTTTAATACGGCCCGCAGGTCGTCAGAATTAATCATCGCCCTTGCATAGTAATCCTGGTACGGCACCCTAAGAAATGACTTCTTTGTCTCCAACTCTTCATTCTTTTGCCATGTAAGTTTGAGTACGCCGTTGCCCCATCCCTTAGTCGTTGGAGTATCTCCATCGGCTGTCAATGATATCACAAACGGCCTCTCTAAACTCTTATCCTCTGCATTCATCGGTTTAATTACGAATCTAATATGATCGTCCTTTACTCTCTCACAATCTATGTTAAACCCGCGAGGAGCGCCCTTGGAGGTAGTAGGATATACCTCATCAACAGTGGTAAGGAATATGACCCCACCGCCAGAGTCCGCCATGGATGTTGCCGCTTTTTCCGCTGTTGCCATGATATCACACTAAGCGCGTACCCAATTGGTGCATTTCAAAATCTCCGCGGACGGTTCCGCTTTCATTACTGTAAGTTCCCCTAAACTTGCCATCAACATTCTTCCCCTCATATGTCATCTTTCCAGAATATGCTGAGTCGTCAAGGGAATGGATATATTGTTTTACAAATTTAATATGCCCTCCGTGAATTTCTCCCCTGAAAGTGGCAGTTCCTAATGTATCTTCTATCTCGCCAACTACTATCTTACCATTTCTCGACTTTATGAATAGCTCAAAGTGCCCCAGCGCGCCAGGGTTGTTGCCTTCAAACCATTTACCAAGGTAATCAGGGTTTAGGTCGGTAACGCGCCCGGTTTTCTCTGCGAGTGCCTGTCTTTTCCTAAACTCCCCAATTTTCTCCCTCATTCTGTTTCCCTGCGCTATGGTCTGATAGTAATCCGGATAACTGTAAAACTCATCAGCAGGTCTGCCTTGCCTTGGTTTTAGCTTGTACGCAGCGTCGGCAGCCTTTACTGGGTCAAACATGTTGCTTTGGTTGTATATGTCCGCTATTACAGGGTTGATTATCGTGAATTTACCATTCTTGGACTCGACTTCTATCTCTCTCGGAACCGCCTCATTGGCAAGCCCGTCCCAACTAATGTGTATTCCATCGCACCTGACACCTGCATTCCCCGTTGCCATAAATGAATTGTAGAATATAGATTGGCTTCCAAAAGTGAGCATGCCTGTGACGTCAACCTGCACCAATGCATGGACTGCATTCGGATTTTTGACCAATAGCTCATCGTTAGCGCTACTGTCTCTGCGTATATCGCTTTCCTCAATCTTTTTTTCTTCGACTAGGGTAAAAACAGGATTCCTCAGTAACGCCTTGTAACCATCCTCCGTCAATAAATCGAATCTTCCCCTTATTGTGGGTCGAGCCATCGAGAGATTCATCTCGAACTGACGAAGAGTACCCACAACGTTTCTCCAGGCATTCACTACGTGGTTCTCCTCATTCCCCTTTATCAAAAGCAGAGAGCGCCCCATTCACACACCCGAACAGACTCAGTTTGAATGTCTATAAATAGCTTTCGCAGCGTGGCTCACTTCGCCGTGATGTTCAGGGTTGCAACCTCCACCGTGTGCAACTTCAGCTGGCTCATGTTGCCTATGTTGTTCGGTGGCGGGTCGGTTAGGAACCTGATCCAGAGCTCTCCGGTGTAGGAAGAGTGCGGCTGAATCACGCCAATCGGCAGGCCGAGCTGGTTGTAGCACACCAACCCCGTGAAGTTGAGCGGCTGGGAGCCGGCAAGCGGCTCTCCTTCTATCGTTTGGTTCGGCGTCACCGAGCCATTGTACAAGACCTGCTCGAACTCCGCGGTGGTGTTTTGGGCGGTGAAGTTTGACGTCCCGCCAAGTACACACATGAACGCCACGTCATAAACGGTCAGCGGGTAGGTGCCCACCCTAGCGAAAGACATTCCGAGCGTTCCGCCGCTTCCGTTCATGGATGTGTTGCCGCACTGGTAGGTGTTGTAAATGTTGTCAACCGGGTTGCATGCCACGCTGATAGAATTCGAAGTTGGTTGTATCGCCCGAGCAAATGTCTGGACGCTTATCGGATGTGTGGAGAGGATGTAGACGCCCGCCAGTACGGCAAGCGCCACCACTATCGCGGATCCGGCCAAGAGCAGGAGCTGCTGCGGAGGCGGCCCGTCCGTCTTCGTCAAATCGTCAAGGTTGCGGAAGTTTTCCCCTGTCTGTGGCATGCTATTCCTATCAGTAAGTAGCAAATTTTCTGATATTTAAAGCTTTCAGCAGGGTTTTGGTTCCTGCCGCAAAAAGCTAAATATCCATGCGCGAGAGTGTAATCGGGTGTTTCAATGGAAAAGGAAAAATATTCGTTATACGTGGGGGTTCATGCGAACAGGAATTTCGAGCGCACAGAGATCGACTCCACCGGCGTGAAAGACAAATTTCCACCAGACTGGTTTAACAGCCTCATCAATGGCAAGCCCGTTTTCATCAACAATATTGAAGAGGCGCACAAGGAGTTCGGTGATGCCATAGAGAGTGCGAAGCGTGAACCGTTCTTGGGATCCAAGAAGCTCGTTGAGATAAGCTTCGCATTGTTCAAGAGCCGTTGCGGAATCGATGCTGGCAAGCTCTTCGGCCTTTCAAGGAAGGGCGGGTTCATTCTCATAGATGATAACCTGCCGTCGCTCGGGGCCGACCTAGAGAAGAGGTATCTAAAGACCAAGACTAAGAATGAATACGCGCTGAAGAGGTTCTTCAACTGGTTCGG
>DAHXLY010000022.1 GCA_027365735.1 Microcaldota archaeon | reverse complement strand
CCATAAATCCACCGAAGAATCTCTCCATCATGACGTTCTTTTCAAATTATACGCCGGTCAAGGGATACGAGAGCAGTTCCGCAACTGCGAGGCTTGCGTTCATGAATGACGACAGCGATCCGCTGATAAGCCGGTACCTGGTTTGCGCGCCCCTGATAGGCAGGCATGACTTCTTTACTACTGGAGTTTTCGACAGCTTCAACGCCGCCTACAATGCTGACATACTTTATCACAAAAGAATCTTCCTAAAGCATCACATAAAGATTCTTTACGCGGAGCTCAATAAACTGCTGCTGGGAAGGCTGCCGATAAGAAGCGTGGACACAAAGAACGAATACAACAAGATTATTTGGGAGCCCGATTTTGGGAAATAAATTTCCTCGAGAGAAGATTTTACAAAATAACAACTTCTTTTGTTCTATCTGCAAAATTTCAAAGCATATAAATATCACAAATTCAAAAATACATTATATGGAGGTTGCGCTGGCAGATCTGAGGAACAACGTACTGATTTTGATCGCCAGAGCGGCTGCGCTTCACTCTAAGAAGGTCACCACCCGTGCAGCCGCAACCCTCCCGAAGCACCAGTGCTGGATGTGCGGGGAAAGATACGAAAGCGGACCATTCTTGTGGCATATAAGGCAGTGCATGGGCAGGACGGTCGGAAATAGCAATTAGGGGTTGATGGGATGAATCGGAAAAACAAAACTGTTAGCGCAGCGAAGGAGAACAGATTCCACAGGCTCTACTTCATCGGGCCGAAGAGCGCAGATATGGAGCGGCTCGCCGAACGGATCGTCAGCATAAGGAACGTCGAGGACATGTGCCTCGAGAGCCATAAAAGGGGGTACAAGGCACAGGTCAAGTTCTTCATCGGCGAGGAGCCACGCGATGTAGTAAGTTTCCTATCGCGGCGTTTAAATTCCAGGTTTGGTACAATTACAAGGACGTTGTGATATGATGGAAAGCATTTTACTTCAGGTCTATCCTTCTTTGCTGAGAAGGGGGAATGTGGTGCAAAACATCACTACTATTTCAGCTCCGCATAAATATCACGGCGTGCGAAAGGCTAGTGATTGCCTTATAATAAGGATTCGGGCGGTAAGGGAGTCGATGCGGAAATCCGCTGCAGGGTGCAACAATGGAAATAAAGCTGTCCGCGAGAGATGAGAAGATACTTCTGGTCCTTTCTGCAGCGCTGGTAATCTCGGTGCTCTGCGCCTTCTGGTTCAATATCCTTGGAATCTGAATCGCACTACAGCAAGGAATATATATCTAATTATTAGATATGATAGCGTAAAGTTCTCTTTTTAAGAGAGTTTCAGCACAGTGCGTGTTTTACATGAAGCAAGGAGCGCTATTGGGCAAGGTCGTAGCCGCGGTCAGGATTCGCGGGACGGTGAATGTCAGATCCAGCATAGCCGAGACGCTCGACCGCCTTAGGCTGAAGGCGCCTAACAACTGCGCGCTCATAAAAGTGACGGAACCATATCTTGGGATGTTGAAGATGTGCACAAACCACATCGCGTACGGAGAGGTTGACGAGGAAACTCTCGCTGCGCTCGTCACAAAGTACAAGCTCAACGTCGACCCGAAGGGAATAATCAACGGGAAGACCGACTTCAAGGAAGTAAAGGAGAAGATGCCGATGAGGCTCCACCCGCCAAGGCACGGCCTCAAGAGCGTGAGGCGCCATGTAAACCAGGGAGGCAGTCTTGGGTACATGGGCAAGGAGATTAACGGACTTATACAGAGAATGGTATGATTTTATGGTAGTCAGGCGCGCGAAGAGAAACAGGAAATACCTCGGCACGAGGAGATGGGGCATGGGCAACATCAAGAACGCGAGGGGCGCCGGAGACCGCGGAGGGGTCGGAGAGGTCGGGAGGCTTACGAAGCACGACTTCACCTACATAACCGCCAAGGCGCCGTGGATGCTGAGGAAGAAGGGCTTCACCTCGATGCACAAGAAGACCACCACGCCAATCAACCTCGACCAGATAAGCCACATGCTAAAGGACAAGCCTGCCAACCAGACGATAGATCTCAGGAACAGGAAGGTCCTGAGCAACGGAACGCTCACGAAACCAGCCACGATCAAGGCGACCGCATTCTCGAAGGAAGCGGTCGAGAAGATAAAGAGCGCAGGCGGGCAGGCGATCGCGTATGAAAAGATCGCAAAGCCAACAAAGCCGCCTGCACCTGCCCAGGCAAAGGCCTAAATCGGTCTTTTTATTGTTTCGCAGACAGGATAGAGCATGACGGAACCACTTAAGATAGCGTTTTACACCGACACCTACCTTCCTGCAAGGGATGGGGTCGTGACATCAATACTCAACACGGAGCAGCAGCTCGTCAAGAAGGGCAATGAAGTTTATACATTCGCCGCGGGCAACGCCCAGACGAGGAAGATGGTCGCCGGAAATAAGAACATTACCGTCGTAAGGGGGATGAAGTTCAGTAAATATCCACAATACAACCTGGCCCTCCTGCCGATGGCATCGTACCACAAGCAGCTCGAGATAAACCCCGACATCGTGCACGCACACACTCCCTTCATAATGGGGACCTGGGCTCTCGCCTTCGCTAAGATAGAAAAGATTCCGGTGGTCAGCACCTTCCATACAATGTTCACCGACCGGTTCGTGCTGCAGGAATACGCATCAAAGCGCGCCGCCGTCGCACTCGAAAAGTACTCGTGGAAATACGCGTCGTTCTTCTACAACAGGTGCAATGCGGTGATAGCCCCGTCCAACGCGATTAAAAATATACTCATCAAGAACGGCATCACCAGCGATATTTACGTCGTGCCGAACGGCGTCGACACCAGGAGGTTCAACTCCAAGACAAGCGGCAAGCAGCTCAGAAAGATGCTCCTCAGCGGCGAGAAGAAGAAAATCGTGCTTTATGTCGGGAGGATGAGCAAGGAGAAGAGGCTCGAAACCCTGATAAGGGCCGCAAAGTTGCTGAAGAATGAGAACATAAAGTTCGTCTTTGCCGGGGCTGGCCCTGCATTGAACTATTACGAGCACATGGCGGAACTGCAGGGGATAGATGCCATGTTCGTTGGGTTTGTCGATGATAAGCTGCTGCCGCAGTATTATGCCGCTGCAGATGCATTTTGCCTTCCTTCCACATTCGAGACCCAGGGGGTGGTTATACTCGAGGCGATGGCGAGCGGGAAACCCGTGATAGGTGCTGACGCGCTCGCCCTGAGTGAGATAATCAAGAACGGAAAGAACGGCGAGAAGTTTAGGCCGAACGATGCAAAGGACTGTGCATCGAAGATTAGGAAAGTCATAAATAATACCTCCTCATATAAAGAAATGACAAAGACCGCCAACGAGTACTCGGTTGTGCGAACCACGGATGAACTATTAAATATCTATAGGAGAGTAATTAACGATATAACAGTGTGAAATATTACGTTTTAATTTGAAGGTGGTGCCCGTTCGGCGTGCACCGCATCCTTTAATTTTATTTTTCCAAAGGGAGATAAACTGGACAGTAAAGAAGATACGAAAGTGCACCTCGAAGTGCAAAATGCGACAGCTGCAGAGAAGGTAGGCGATGTTAAGGCTCGTGCCGCGCCGCGACCTCCTGCCAAACCACCAACCGGTCAGCCGGAGCGCCCCTCGTTCAACCAGATCCTCAACAACGCGATCAAGGAGTCCGGGAACCCCGAGGTCATCAAGCTCAAGGAGGAGATAGACGCGATAAAGAAGGTAAGGGGCGACCTGATAACCAAGATAAAGGAGAACCGCAGGAGGCTCAACTACAAGGAAGCGGAATCCGTGGCGATAGGCAGGCTTCTCGAGATAGAGAAGGGCAAGGATAAGGATGGCCAGAAGCGGAAGAGGATCGGGTTCCTAAAGAGGCTGAAGAACAAGATGGAGTTCAAGATATCTACCGAGGCATCCTCCCTCGCGGTCGAAAAGGACCTCGTTAGGAAGATCGAGGAGATAAACAAGGAGCTCAGCGAGGCCTACAAGGTGATAAGGCTGGAAAGGAAGAGCGAGTTCGTCAAAAAGGACATAGAGGAATGCACCACAGGCCTAAAACAATTCGAGGCGCAGATAGTCGAGCATGACAAGAAGTTGGACGAGCTTTACGATAAACTCAGGAAACTGCTAGGCATCGAGCGAAGCGCGAGGCAGAAGGAAATGCCGGTCGCCAAGCCGAGGAAGAAGATCCAGCACCACGAAACGCAGGGAATAAACCTCGAGGACATCGTCGTCATAAAGAAGAGAAAGAAGGAGGAAGTGAGCGACGAAGAGGGGGGTGCCTAGCCGGTTTCCAGTTTGAAAGCCATGGCGGCAGTTAGCCGTTAGGATAAACAGAAGCAAAGGACAGAACAAAAGAAA
>DAHXLY010000007.1 GCA_027365735.1 Microcaldota archaeon | reverse complement strand
CCTATCCTGGTCTTCGCGTTCTTGATGAAGATGACGATATCGCCAACACGGCCGATACCCTCATCGCGCGCTCCCTTCGAATTCACCTTCACTTGGTGAACCGATCCCTGCTCTACGAACTCAGCTATTGCGTCTGCCATTATTTCCACCCGAGGACCAGAAAATTAATCCCTACCCTCATAGGTATTTTAATAATCAGCTTTATAAAGACACTATGCAAGAAAAAAGTTTTCCGGTAAATGTCGTACGCAGCCGAAAGGATTGCCGGATTATTTTTTCTTTATGACTTTTGTCGCAGCCCTCATCGAAAAAAGTAGCAGAATTCCGACGATAAAAAAGAAAACTCCGGTTGTTATTTCGGCGGTTTGTTTTTCAGAATTAAGTGTGTTGAGTTGTTGCTGCGCGCTTTGGTGCGCCTGAGAAAGGAGCGAAAGAGCACGAGGTGGATTGGTTATCGACGCATTTTTTGCCTGGTTGATGTCGTCGTATGCCTGCGTCAGGTTTGGGTAATAGATCAAGTACGAGCTTTCGTTCACCATATTCACATACGCGAGCGTGGAGTTTATTCTCTGGTTCATGCTCCCCCCGTTTCCCTGGAACTGGAGCTGCCTCCCGCTATGGGGATTGAAAATAAAAACAAAGAGCAGCAACAGAAATCCTGTTGCCGCCTTGTAAATCGGACGCATTCCATCCTTGTTAGAGGTTTACGTCGATGTTGAGCTGCTCCTTGAGCTCGCGGTACCTGTTTCGGATCGTCACTTCAGTGACCCCCGCCACATCCGCGACCTCCTTTTGGGTCCTGCGCTCCCCAGCGAGTGCGCCGGCGATGTACACCGCAGCCGCACTTACACCCGTCGGGCTCCTTCCGGAGACGAGACCCTTCTTCATCGCGTCCTTCAGAAGTTCGATGGACTTCTCCTGAGCCTCTCCGCTCAGCTTGAGCGCGTTGATGTAACGCGGCACATAGCTGATCGGGTCGGTGAGCGGAATCTTGAGGCCGAGCTCATGCGAAATGACTCGGTATGCCCTTCCGATCTCCTTCTTCGGCAGGCCGGATATGCTCGATATTTCATCAAGCGTCCTCGGCATTCCCGCCTCTCGGCAGGATGCATAAATTACAGCCTGAACGACAGTCTCGATCGGCCTTCCCCGGATGAGGTTGTTCTGCACGCACTTCCTGTACAGAAGCGCCGCGGACTCACGGATGTTGTCCGGCAGGCCAAGGTAAGAAGCTACGCGGTTGAGCTCCGGAAGAGCTATCAGGTAGTTCCTCTCGCTTGAGCTCGCAATGCTTGCGCGCTTGTGCCACTTCCTCATTCTATAGAGCTGCGCCTGTCGCTTCGACGGGATCCTGACTCCGCGGATGTCTTTATTGTAAAGGTCAATCTCGGTAACCAATCCCCTGTTTGGCTTTGTGTACTTTATCGGCGCGCCAGTCCTTGCGCGGCTGTTGCGCTGGTCGGCGTCGAACGCCCTCCATTCTGGGCCGCTGTCCGTAACGTTCTCTTCGATGACGAGACCGCAGTTGTTGCAAACCAGCTCGCCCCTTTCGTTGTCGAACATCAAGTCTGTTGAGCTGCAGCTCGGACACTTGCTCACACGCTCGTGGGTCTTGCCCGCCATGCCTCCCGTCTGTGGGCGCTCTATGTTGGCCGGCATGTGCATGCCCATTCCGCCACTCATCCCCATGGTTTGCGGCTCCTCTGGAGCGTAGTCCTGGGTCGTGCCGAGCATGTTGCGCGGCCTTCCGCGGCTCCGCTTGAGAGGAGACTCTATACTAAGCTTGTTGTCCTTGACGATTATCTTCCTTACCGCCGCAGGAGCTGCCATCTTCATGGACGGCTTCTTCGCTGCTGCCTTCGTAGGCGTCTTGGCCTTTGGTTTGGCCTTCATCTTCGTTTTCTTTGACTTTGGTTTAGACTTTGCCATCTATTTCACCGGTTTTAAGTGCAATTTAGCCTATACTGCATAGGCGCGTGTTTTTCGAAAGATTTAAAATCAGATACACTAGTATTTTGCGGGAATAGATATTTAAACCTATCGGTGGTCTCCCTCGAAAGATGAGAGAAATATTTAAATAAGCGACAATCCAGCCTCGATCTGCAACGATATTCCCGTGTGTATCAAAATAACAAATATTCTTATTATTATTGCTATTTTTCAAAGGTTATAAATACGACAAACTTCATATGATAGTATGTAGTGTGGTACAGAATCTAATTTTATACCACCTATCAACCCACCCAAGGGGCATGCAAACGCATGCCCCACTTTTTTGATACATGAGCGGCAGCTTTTTTCAGGTTTGGTTAAATACTTTTGGCGACAAAAAACCGGTATGGATATCCAATCCCTGAAGGGCAAGATTCCCAACGAGATACTCGAATCCCTACAGCAAAGAGGAATAACCGTATTCACCCCTCCGCAGGAAGGCGCGATATTGAGCGGGCTGCTCGATGGGAAGAACATGGTTGTGGCCGCCCCCACTGCGAGCGGAAAGACCCTCGTCGCGGAGCTGGCATGCATAAATTCGGTGATAAGAAACGGCAAAAAGGCGGTCTACATAGCCCCGATGAGGGCGCTTGTCATGGAGAAATACTCCGAATTCAAGGAGGCCTACCCGTACGTCAGATCGATATTTTCCATCGGGGACCTCGACAGGGCGGACAACGACCTGGCAAAGTACGACATGATTTTCGTCTCGACCGAGAAGTTTGACAGCCTGATGAGACATGGGCTGGCGTGGATTGACAGGATAGGGTGCATAGTATTCGATGAAGTACATATGCTCGGCGACAACTCCAGAGGCCCCACGCTAGAGGTGCTGATGACCAAGCTCTCTGACACGTGCGACGCACAAATGGTTGCTCTGAGCGCAACCATCGGCAACGCCGACGAGATTGCAGACTGGATGGAGGCCAAGCTCGTGCAAAGCGACTGGAGGCCGGTCAAGCTCAAGAAGGGGGTGACGCATGACGGAACCCTATATTATATGGATGAAAGCGCCTTCGACGTGAAGGAGGAACGGCTGAAGGGCGAGAGCCAGATACCGGAGATAAGGATACTCGAGGACACTCTCGAACGAAAGAAGCAGATACTGATTTTCTATTCGACCAAGAGAAACGCCGAATCGGGCGCAGCAAAGCTCTCGCTGCACACCCAGAAGGTGATCAAAAAGGAGGAGCAGGAGAAGCTCGACAGGCTCGGGGACGAGATACTAAACGTGCTCGACAGGCCGACTGTGCAGTGCGACAGGTTATCAAAGTTAGTGAAGAAGGGAATCGCATTCCACCATGCCGGACTGGTGAACGCGCAGAGATGGAAGATAGAGCAGGCATTCAGGGAGGGACTGATAAAGGCGATTTGCTCCACAACCACGCTTGGGTTGGGTGTGAACCTTCCCGCTAACACCGTGCTGGTCAGGGACCTGAGCAGGTTCGACGGCGGTGGGAGCTCGATGATTGATGTAAATGTAATGCTCCAGCTCTTCGGAAGGGCAGGTAGGCCGAAGTACGATAAGGAAGGCCGTGCACTGATAATCGCGGTCAATAAGGAACGCGTGCACGACCTCTACAGGAAATACATAGCGGCACGGCCCGAGCCGATTGACTCGAGCCTTGGGGTTATACCGGTCCTCAGGACCCACGTACTCGCATTCATATCAGAGAATTTCCTAAACAGCAGGCGCGCACTCCAGGACTTTATGAAAAGAACGTTCTATGGCTTCCAGTTCGGCAACGAGCACCACATAAAGAGCGTTGTCGGCGAGGTGCTGAAGGAGCTGATCGGGTTCGAGTTCGTCGAACAAGTCGGGAACGACGAGTTCAGGGCGACGCGGATCGGGAAGAGGGTCAGCGAGCTCTACATCGACCCGCTCTCTGCTAGGTGGATGCTCGACATGATGGAGAACAAGCTCGACACGATAGGAATTTTGTACATGGTGTGCAACACCCTCGAGATGAGGCCGCATGTAAAGGCTACACGGGAGGCGGAGGAGATGTATGTCTCGTCCCCATACACACTCACTGGCAAGAAGAGCGCGGCATACGGGCACATGGAGAGCATGTACACGGGTTACTACGACCCCGTAAGGGCGTTTTCCACGGCGATCTTCCTGAACGACTGGATGGAAGAAAAAACAGAACCGGAGATAATCGAGAAATACCGATCCACTCCAGGCGAGTTGTTCGGAAAGCGCGACACAGCGGACTGGATGATCTATTCCGCGATAGAGTTGGCCCGGCTTGTAAAGGTGCCAGCGCACGACATGGTCAACGTTAGGGTCAGGCTGAGGTACGGAATCAAAGAGGAGCTCCTTGACCTTGTGAGGCTGGAACAGATCGGAAGGGCTAGGGCGAGGATGCTCTTCATCAACGGGATAAGGAAGGTGTCGGACATCCGGGCGAACAAGGACACGGTTACGAGACTCCTTGGCAAAGAAATCGCCGCGAAGGTCATTTCGCAGGTGGAATGACACACATGAAGGGTTATAGCCTTTGCCATTAGATACATATCATGGCAATGCACCAGCCCCATCTAGTGAGGACCAAGGCGCTAGTGGTAACCACGTGCTTCTTCTGCAACAGCGTGATCCAGAAGGGCGAGACGGTCTACGCCGAAGGTCCGGAGCCGGACACGACAAATAAGGCGTTCTGCCAGAAGTGCTCGGAGAGCAGGGACGAGAATCTTCTTATAAACTACAAAAAGCCCCTCAACCAGGCGAAGGACGAAAAGCAGCAGCCTCTTCCTTGATGGTTTGGCAGGAGCGGTAAAAGCATAAATACCCTAGCTGAGAGGCTTTCGTATGGCAGGTACAACGCTTAAAAGATATGGACTGGAGGTAGCTGCGAAGACGTTGATTGGAATCGGGCTGCTGCTGCTCCTTTTCTCGTGGGTTGCGGGAGTCTATTATTTTGGAACAGTTGGAAAGAATACGCTGTTCATAGTGCCTTTGGTGTTCACGGCTGTTTCAGCAATCCTCCTTTTGGTAATCAGATACAGATATACCTTGCTTGAAAAATATCCTTACCTCATGAACCTTCCATCGTTTTTCCACCGTATCAAAGGCAAGGACGATCAGAGCATTGCATTCAGCATGATCTTCACCGTGCACGCGCTCGTGCAGGCCTTTGTAGGCCTGTTGAGCCTTCTTCTGACAATCGCGATAGGAAACAGCATTAAGGCGAGCACGGCTTCTCCGTTTATTTACGTCTATATAGCAATGGCCCTGATCCTCGTTGTGGCGGTGCTGCTTCTGTACCGCAGGATTTACAACAAATTTGTGAAGTGAATCTCTATGGAGGTTCGGGCCGACGGTTTCAGTGTTTATCTGAAGAACCTGAGCATCGCGGATGCTGCTGATTTTGCGAAACAGGTAAACGATCCAGAAACATTGAGGAATGTGTCGAACGGACAACCGATTCTCTCCTATCCATGCGACGAGGAAAGAGTGAGGATGTTCATAGGCAAGATCCTAAGCAGTGACACTCTCGGGCACACCTTCAGTTTTTCCATCAGGCTTGTTGAGGATGGAAGCTTCGTGGGATGCGCGGGAATGGGGGACATACTGGTGACAAAGGGATGCAGCATACTGTATTGGCTCGGGAAGGACTACCGCGGGCGTGGATACGCCAGTGAGGCGGTAAGGCTCCTGCTCAAGTGCGGATTTACGAGGCTGAACTTTGAATTTATCGATGCGGAGGTGTACAAGTCAAACGAAAACTCTATATCCCTACTAAAACGACTGAAGTTCATCCAAATCAAGATGGACAGGGAGACAAAAGACGTGGAAAAAGATCCACGGATTATATTCAGAATGAAAAAAGAGGACTACAAAGACGAATTAAAAATTGTTGTCGGGGATCGGTAGCCTACTTCCATAACTCATACAAATCAAAATCGTTTAAATACCTTGTCATAGCTGTTATACTCTTCGGGAACCTGGGGTGAGTTTTTCATGTACATTCCAAAATCTGTAATCAAAAAAATACTGAAAGAGGCAGGCGCCGTGCGCCTGAGCGATGACGGTCTTCAGCTTTTCCACGATTCTATGAATAAGATAGCATTCAGCAAGGCCTCGCGCGCGGTGATGCTGACAAAGCACAGAAAAGGAAGGACGACGAATGCCTTGGATATTAAACTCGCGATGAATGACCGCTGACTGCTCCTAGAATACTCCAAGCACTTTGAGTATTACCAAAACAAAGACGGCGGGCAGTCCGAATATCGCAGTTACAACTATCACCGCCAGAGAGTATGGTATGCCTAACCCGAATATGGTGTTGAACAGGAAAAGCGCGAGCAGGCCGAGCACGCTGTTGGCTATCAGCCTGAAGGCGAACTTCAGGGAGATGTATATCAGCGCTGCGATCAGCGCGACCACCACAATCTCGGTTATGATGGCGCCGAGCGGCGACACCTGCAAAAGCAACATGGCTTCTTATCGCAGTGAAGGATTAAAAACCATTCAGAACGCTGCGGTTAATCGCACATGCAGTCGCACTTCTTCGCCTTTCCCTTTGCCTCGCACGAACAGCACGCACAGCAGTTCTTGCAGTTGCACCCGCATTCGTTCTTACCTGCCTTGCCCATTTTCTTTGCCATTTTCTCATCGATAGAACTTCAAACGGCAGGCTTAAATATCTGGCCATGCACAACATTTACCAACGGTGGCAGGTGAGCAGCTAACCGAAAGGAGGAAGCTCTTCCCATACCGATAAGAGCGCATATTTCCCAAGGAAATATCCGGATCAGAAACGATACCAGAACCGCGGCAAGCGATGACTCGACGAGCGCCGTGATGATGGATGAAACGCGTCGGATGCGTGCGCAGGGTATGCAAGTCCGTATGGACGCTCAGTCTAATGCTGCATAAAACAGAAGGAAGGCTATGGCCTGCCACTTCCTTTTTCCGCCATAGCCATGGCTTTTTCCAGGACCACGTCCCTGCCATTTTTAACGTCGTTTAAAGATGGCAACACCTCCACGTCTGGCTTTATGCCTATGCCTTCGAACTTCTTTCCGTCCGGCCAATAGACCCTGGCTATGCCAAGGCCAAAGCCAATCTGCTTGTTAAATTCAAAATAGTGCCCGTCGCCGTCAGAACCCGCGGTCGTGGATCCAATTATCGTAGCGCGTTTATTGTACTTGAAAGAAATTGTAAAGTCCTCGGGGGCGGATATGGAAGACTCGTTGACGAGAATGTAAACATTGCCCTTATAGGCGCTTTTAAGGGGTTTTATGTAACCTACAATGCCGAAGAAACGCCGGCCAGGCCAGTTTAGCCATCCACGGTAATTTGATTTTTTGGTCTTCGGATTGTTCCACAACTCCGCGGACTTGGGATTTGATTTATATTTTGGCCTGATCCACTTTCTATCCATGAGGAGGCTAGCAAGCCATAACGGCGTGCGGCCGCCACCGTTGTCCCTGAGATCCAATATCAATGCCTTTGTCTTCTTAAATTTTCTAAGATACTTCACCGCTCTTTTTTCAAAACTTGAATTATGAAAAGAGGGTATCTTCACATAGGCGATACCGTCGGCTAGCATCCTTCCCGTGGTTTTCGCGGTTAGTTTTGCCATTCTGCCATTTTTCTTGACGACCCTTATGTTTTTCTTTGCAGTTGTATCGATTGTAAAACTTTTGGGGAAAAGCATGCTAGAACGGCCGAAAAGTCGCGCCCTTGCCGAACGTTCACTCGAAGCGCTAATGTACTTCTTTTGTCTGAGAAAGAATTTTTCTATGTCCTCCCCATCAATCCTTGCAATTATGTCTCCCCTCACTACGTTTTTATCATTGCTCGAAACCACTATCCACTTATGCAACTTATCGTGATACTTTACATTAAATTCAAAATGTCCAAAGATACCCTCCGCCTCAAGCTGGCTGTCGGTGAACCAACTATGACCATTGTTGAGGTCAGCGATTAGCTCCATCATTATCAGGTCAAGTTCGTACCTGCTTTTTACATTTTCTACCCTGCCAATATATTTCCTAAAAAGTTTTTCTGGGTTTAAATTTGGCACGCCTTCCCAGTGAGCAAAATAATTTTCTATCGCGGAAAGGGTCTTGTGGAACAACAGCAACCTTTCTACCTTGCCCAGTTCTTGGGTCGGACGCTCAGTCATTTCGACACGCTATATAATTGGAGCGAAAATATTAGAAACCTACTTAGAGATAATGGCTTGCGCCGCCTTTTCGACCATCAGCGTGCGCTTTAAATAATTTGCCAGACATACGCTACCGGGTGATTGGGTGGTGACCAGTTTCGGACGGGCAGCTTCTTCTCCTCTGTTGGAGAGGAACAAGATCAGGAAGACGCCGCTTACCGATGAGGAATATGCGGGGCTTCGCGACATAGACATGAGAAACATCGACAGGGAATCAGCGAGGGAACTGACCAATCTTGCCCTCGATTACCTCCAGAGAAAGGGGATGGACGCAGCAGTGAAAGGTAGAGCTGAGGAGCTGGAGAGGATCGGGATACCAAAGGCCGAAAGCATACCTACACTCATGGCAGAAGCGGAGTCGCTCGCGTATGGGACACAAAGACCAGAGCCCAAGACGGTGTTCGCGGCGGACGGCGTGATGCCCTTGCATGAAGTTGCAATAAGCCTTGATAGCATACCAACAATAGCAAGACCGGGCGATAAGATGGCAGAAACAATTGTGAGATGGTTTGGCACCCTGGATGGAGCGGTTCCGGCAAAGCACGAGAGGAAGGAGCCGCCCCGAAGCAAGACCCACGCGGGAAGGGTGGAGCTCAGGAAGGAGAGGATCGAAAAGCGCGGGGACGCTGCGCTCAGGAACGGGAATAAAAAGCTTGACATTGAAATGGAGGTCATGGTCAGAAGCTGACCGATGGTCCGATGGTCAAGATAAAATACTTCGCCTACGGCTCGAACATGAGCGCGTCGGTGATGAGGAGGCGCGTTGGTAAGTGGACATACGAGAGGAACGCTTCCGCGGTCGGGTACAAGCTGGTCTTCAGTTCATATGGATTCGCAGACATAATAAAATCCAGCGGCTCGAGTGCACCAGGAGTTCTGTACGAGCTGGACGAATCGCAGATGAATAAGCTCGACGAAAAGGAGGACAGGCACTACATGAAGCTCTATAGGCGCGGAAAGATCCGCGTTAGGGTCGGCGGGAAGATAGTGGGCGCGATAGCGTACGTCAAGATGAAGAGGACCCCGTTCCACACGCCGAATAAGCATTACCTTAAGCTGATACTCGGAGGGTTGAAGAGCCACGGATACGGAAAGGGAGTTACGAGGAGGATAATGGTTGCGGCGAGGGGAGGCTAGCAATCACTTGCGCAGGTTGGAGCCGATAAACTCGCGGACATTGTCAAATTTGCACACTTCGAGCGCATGAAGCAGCCACGAATTTATTTCGTGTATGACTGAAGGTCCTTTGTAGACAAGAGCGGTGTAGAGCTGGATCAGCGATGCACCATTCTCCAGCCTTGAGAGAGCGCCGGTTCCCTCGGATATGCCACCGACACCAATCAGGATAATCTTTCCGAACAACTCTTTCGCTACCTCATGGAGCATCTTCTCGCTTTGCGATTCGAGCAGCCTGCCGCTCAGCCCCCCAGCGACCGGATGTTTCTCATCTACACCACGATGATCTAACGTCGTATTGGTAAGCACCATGCCCGCCGCGCCGGCGCTGACCGCCTCCTTCGCAAGCTCGACCGCAAAATCAACCTTAAGGTCAGGGGCCAGCTTGACCAATACCGGATTATGGGTCAGGGATTTTGTCTTGGAAACGACCTCCCGCAGGAAATCCACCGTCTGGAGGTCCCTGAGTCCCTTTGTATTTGGGGAGGAAACGTTTATCGTCAGGTAATCGCAATGGCCCTGCAGCCCTCTGACTACGGCGATGTAATCGTCTATCGCATTAACAGTCCACTTGTTCTTGCCCACATTCACTCCGACGGGTATCGCAGCTGGATGCTTATGCATCAGTCTTTGCTGAACAGCGTCAAGGCCCTGGTTGTTGAAACCGAGCCCGTTGATCATTACATTGTACTGCGGATATCTGAAAATCCTTGGCTTCGGGTTTCCCCCCTGTGGTTTTGGAGTTACAGCCCCGACCTCGTGGAATCCGGCACCGATCATGTTGGCCATTCTAAGGAATTGTGCATTCTTGTCGACGCCTGCGGACAGGCCGACAGGGTTTGAAAATCTGAGGTGTGTGGAAAACAGATTTTGGCTCAGACGTGAGTCATCCACGCGGAGGTGACTCTGCAGCATCCGTCCAGCAAGCGGTGTGCTGGCCAATGTCTCAAGAGAATGCATACTTATAGTATGTGCAGTCTCAGGGTAGAATTTAAAAAGAACCTTCCGTGCGTACGGATAAATCTGCCTTTCCATGTAATCTACAGCCACTCAGCCCGATTTGGTATAAATAACTTCCTCTAACCCTTCAGGCCGTACCTCTCCTTTGTCGCGTCAACGAACGACTTCTGTAGCTCAGGGTTGTAGAGCGCAGCGACATCGACAAGCGACACCAACTGTTGGGCAATCGCGGAATGGACGTTTGTGTTGATGACGCATGGATGGACTTCGACGTTCTTGTACAAAACTCCCGTTACGCCAATCCACTTGCCCATTGACTCCGCTCCATTTTTCTTTGTATAATGAGTGGTAACGAATCCAAGCGCGTCCCTCTCGATCTGGTCACGGCTCATCTCAAACCAGTAGTGCATGATGAACCACATAACTTTGATCGCGATAGATGCGTCGCAAAACACCGTCACATCATCGCTGGGCCTGATGCTGACCAGCGGCTTCGCAAATTTTATGGACTGTGACGCGGTGATGGACTTGCCCTCTGTGAGGATTTTTATCTTCTTGTTGAGGCGCGGCGCGATGTACGCCTTTATGGAAGAAGCCTCAGAATCATCGACCTTCGGGTTCGTGTGGCCTCCGGAAATCACAACCCTGTCAACCTTGTTTTTGTTGGCAAAATCCGCAAACTCCTCCACGTAGTTCTTGTAATTCTTCGCGCCCGCGTCGAAGACCCCGCTCCCGACCAACAAAGCTATTCTTGCCATATATCACACCCTTAGAACCAGATATAAGGTGGTCATGCGGCATATAAATAGCTTGCCAAAATATCGGAATTAAGCAGATTTTTACAGCTACACGATATCATTTAATAGTGTTCAATATACTTTGACAGTAGTCCACCTGGAAGTCCAGCGCGAGCGATGTGGACAAGAATTAGATAACAATAAATACACTTTCTGTCTTATTTCATCATGCCTGAGACAATCTATCCTAGTGAAGAAGAGATAATCAAGATCAACAAGAAGCTGGGAGAGAAAGGAGTGCTAGTTCATGAAAGTAACTTAAAGGCAGTACTTGAAAAAGCAAAGCACTCAAAAACAATCGAAGATGTTGCTACAGTTTATCTCCATGATTTGATACACGCCCACGCGTTCCTAGACGGCAACAAGAGGACCGCATTCCACGTTATGCTATACTTTCTCGAGTTGAACAAGAAAAAGTTTAAATATGGGACCGGCTATGAATATAACGTAGAAGAGCTTGTATACGGGATTGCGATAGACGCGATCAAACGACCGCGAGTAAAAAAGTTCGTAAAAGATGGTTTGATATGATCCACAAGGAGTTCAATGCAATAGTAAGCAGGAACCTCAAAATCTGGAGGAAGCTTACCGAGAGGTTAGCTGCTGAGAGGCTCGCCAAGAAGCTGAGAAGCGGTGAGCTCACAGTAAGCAAGCTGAAGCATGATGTAAGCGTAGCGCACTAGTCTTCCTTGGCCAAAAGCAAGTCCACCTGGAAGTCCACTTAGATCGATGTGGACTAAAACAACAAACAATAAATAAGTTAGTGTTCTAATCAGAATGGCGGATGCATGGGTGCGTTAAAGAGAAGTAGTAATCATTCGATTAGGCATAACCAGCAGGGAATACCGTTGTTACCTAGGATGTTAAGGCCAGACCCGTTGCCGTATTTTACACCATCTGGAATTGCCGTTTATCAAGAAGAGCGTTATCATAGCGACCATACATTGAATCAAGTATGGACTGAACGTTTTGAAGTAACTTATAGGGGAGTAAAGATAAAATTCAATGAAGATAGGGTATCGCAACTCGCATATCACTTTGCTAGGGCAATAAGAGAAGCAGTGCCAGAAGCCGAGTCTAATTTTTTTGGCACTAACAATCGAGATGAGCTTTCTGATACGAGAGGTAGCTTAGTAAATTTTAGAAATCAACTGATGCGCGTTTACAACACTGGCCTAAAAGAGAAACCTTTGGAGGCTAAGATATTCATAACTCCTAGCGTTAAATGGTTTGGTGTCGACAAAGGACCGCATCTGAGTGTAAGGGTTATCGATATTCGTGATAGTGGGATAGGGATAAAGGTATTTGAGGCGGTCAAAGAGGTATTGGAATCCACTATGAAGATGGATGAAAAGACTTTGGCAGCTTTCTTGGATCGGGATAAACCGGCAGACATAAAACCGAGAGGCGCACAGAGTGCAACTCCTGCTTGATCCTCATCAAACAGTAAGCTATTTCTGTCGTTGATTTGTCATCGTAAAAACAAGGTGGCGGGGCGTTCATCTGTGGTGAAGATAGATGGAGAAACAGGGTCGTACTAGTATGTTTAGTACTGTTTAAGCAGGTACGCCATTTGTCTTTCTTATGTGTACTCCGTTTGGTATAATCTCGCGTCTTGGCTGATTAGCCGTTCTTTCGGCCAGACCAATACGCGACACTAAATTAGTAAGATAACTGTTAAGTGCCTCTTGATCATCATCAGATTTGAACTTTTTCAGGCCTGCTTCTATAACTTTTACTGCCATTTCAGGATTACTTTTGCTCTCATAATCTGCAGACTTATAGATACACGCCATTCTGTTGTCTACACCGGCAAGTATATCTGCTCGTTTTTGCGC
>DAHXLY010000016.1 GCA_027365735.1 Microcaldota archaeon | reverse complement strand
TAGATACAATACCGTTCCCGAGGCTCTACGGCAGGGTGCAGTGTTGTTCTCTGAACCATTCGTGGAGCGCCCCTACAATATGGTGCCTCACACTGAGCGTGTCTGCGATCTTTGGCTGCCTGACGAAGAGGTGCCTGTTGCCAAATATCAGATCGCTGTATTTTGCGCTTGTTGGATCCATGTCCTTGAGCTGGAAGGGGTTTATGTTTGACTTGTAATCCCCAATCAGCTCGATCTTACCCGCGTCTATCTGGTTGGCGCCGTTCTTCCCCTTTACCAATGGCCCGGTAGCCCGTATGGCGGCGCCGACGTTAAACTTCGGGATGCTTGTTCCACCCTTTACAAGTATCTGCATCTTTCCGGTCGAATCGTAAACATCGATGAATTGAAGGTTCTTGAGCTGGTGCCTGCCGCTGACAAAGGCGTAAAGCTCCACGCTCGGCCCCCCCTGCATAGCTAGCAAATCCTTTATGTAATTTTTTTTCATGTTGATTCACATGTCACGCTCGCAATTCCAGCTAAATTGTTTATATGTGAAAGGTTTAAATACATATTGAATTAATTAATATCATTATTGCACAATTTTGGCTATTGTATATTAAAATTCATATAAATTTGATATTATAATTTAAAAATTTATAACTAAACAAAAAGATGATAAATGTGCGGATTTCGAACGCGATGAAAATATATGCAAAGGGCGAGCTGCAATACCGGCTGCTCATGTCGATGTATGAAAACTCCCGTACCCCGGTTAAGAAGATAGCCTCTGATCTTGGGCTCACTCCATACCTTGTTTCAAAGACATTGGGCGACGCGGAGCAGAAACACAACATCATCTATACCCTGGAACTTAACGAGGTGGGCCTCGGGTTCACCGAAGGGAGGGTGATAACTATAAAGTTCGAGAGAACCCCCAACATAGAACTGCTCAAGAGCAGGTTCCGCGACGACCCCTTCGTACAGGACGCATATTTTGCAATGGGCGATTTCGATGTCCTAATGTACGTCGTCGGTTCGACGAGAGCGGAATTCCAGAAATGGCAATACAAACTCCGGCAGGACCTGTATGCGTACAAGCCAATGCTTAAATCCTCGACGGTCAGCCAGTATAATATAGGGTTCTTCCCGCTAAGGGGGGCGCTGCTCGAAAAGGCAAATGGTATCACTCCCCTTGAGAAGAACATACTGCTGATGTTAAACGAGAACTCCCGAATAAAACTCAAGGACCTGATTGAGGGGTGCGGCAGCACGCAGATGAAGGTGATATACGCGCTCAATAGCATGGTTGAGAGGGGGATAATAAAGAGGTTCACGGCACTTACCCAAAACACCGACAAAAAGCTGATTGTTGCATTCGGTGCTGCTTTGATACCAACCCCGAACCACTGGGACCTTTTCATAAAGTTCTGCGAGGAACTCTTGAAGGAGGACCCTCACCAAATCACAAACGACTACTCAGTTGTGGTCGACGTGGACGGGGCATTAGACTGCTATAATATCTGCACCTTCGCCGATGGGGATGCAATGGCGAAGAGGGGTCCCGATATGAGGGCAAAGATATGGGGGCCGGAAAGCCCGAGAATAGAGAAGGCAATCCTGACCGAGATAATAGTTGGAAGGTGGCCATTCCACCTGGAGAAGTATGGACTGTTGGGGAAGCACGTTGAAGACAGGAGGGCAGAGAGCCACATACATCCAACCGAGTGAGGCACCGGATGCATAAAATTATATCCAAATTTCTCAGTTTTATATATCTCCCTTAATTTGATTTATTTATCAAAAATTAATGAATTTATTGAATTAATAAAATTTTATTTGTTTTTTATAAGACTTCTTAATTATTCTGCAGAAATCCGCACAGCTTTATAAACCTTCTTATTGCAAGTTTGCAACAAGTACACACATAAATATTAAAGCATGTGTAAAGGTGTACGGATGAGATTGTTTGGAGAAAGATGGATCGGAATTAAGACTGTATAGTCTAGGGGTTTGATGACCGAAGAACTTGTGGATTGCCAAGTCAATTACGGCGACACTCTGTTCGGCCCGAAGTGCGACATAAGCTACTATGACAGCATTGCGAGCGAGATGGGTGTGACAAGGGCTTTCGTGATCCCGTCCGTCACGCACGAACTTAGGACAAAGAACTTCGTGGAGAAATCCTGCATATGGGAAGTCAGGAACGGCAAGACAACCTACAGAAGGGAGCTCCTATATCCGGACGGCAAGAAGAAAATAGAGATGCACCCAAAGAACCCATATCATCTCATGAACCTTCACGCACTCGAGACCATACGCAGCCTAAACAAGAGGTCGAAAATAAAATACCACCTCCTGGCGAAGGTCCACCCCCTACTGGACGACGAGAGGGAGGTCAGGTCTCTGCTCGCGGAGGGGGACGTGGTAGGAATCAAGATAAACGGGATAGCCACGCACACAATTCCAGAGGAGGTGCCGGAGTGGATAGCGGAGGTCGCCAACAAAAGCAAGAAAGTGGTGTTTGTCCATACAGATTACCTAGATAGGAAGTTTGTCAGGCAGGACAGCGGGCTTTCGCCGGAGCTGTGCGACATAATATCGCGAAACACGCCTGAGAAGTGGCTGGACTGGGCGGAGGAAAGTGGAGCCAAGAAGCTATTCCTTGCACACCTGGCGAGGATGGACAGGGAGTCGATGGCGAGGATCAACCACAGTAAGTCGTTTGCCGTTGGGCTCGGGCCGGACGGGCTCCTGCAGAACGAGCCATACAGGTTGAAGAGTTATACCAACTGGATAGTGAGAGAGGCGCTGAAGGCGATGGAGCCGGACAAGCTGATGTTCAGCACCGACTTCGGCTGGAACGTCTTCGACAGGAAGAACTGGTGGAACATGGACTGGGGCTCAAAAGAGCGGCTTCTTTCTGAGATGAAAAGCCTGAAGTACGATGAATACAAGACATCGTGCGTCCTCTACCGGAACGCGATGAAGTTCTTTAACATTGGCAACGGTGAGTAACGGGCGCAACTGTAGTCTCTCTCGATAGCTATAAATATATTATAAAACACATCGAAGTGTAGCGAAGAACATAAGGGTTAAAAATGGAAACCACCATTAAGAAAAGCATGAAGAATAATTCGCCACCGGACGGAATTCTCGGGAAAAGGGTCAGCATTTCCGAGGTCAAACCGGAGAACGACGGCAAGGAGGTCGTGCTGGGAGGATATGTCGACACCATCCGGAACGTCAGCAAGAGCCTCAGGTTTTTGGTCATAAAGGACTGGACCGGCGACGCCCAGATAACGATAAAGGCGGCCGAGGGCGATCCGATGATGGAAACCGTCGGCATGCTCACTCCCCAGAGTGTAGTGGTCGTCAAGGGCAAGGTGAAGAAGACGCCGCAGACCAACCGCGGCGTGGAGGTGGTAGCCAGCGAGCTTTACATTTCAACAGTTAGTGAGGTCCCCCTGCCTGTGGATGTAACAGACGAGACCGAGTCGGCACTCAACAAGAAGCAAGACTGGAGGTTCCTCGACCTGAGGTCGCACCGCAACCAGCTTATATTCTTGATGTCATCTGACTTCGAGAAATTCACAAGGGACTTCTTCGCCCAGGAGGGGCTTATGGAGATCCACACTCCCAAGCTGCTCGGCGCGGCATCGGAGAGCGGTGCGGAGCTCTTCACGCTTGAATACTTCGGCGGCAAGGCGTACCTCGCCCAGTCGCCGCAGTTTTACAAACAGATGGCTATAATCTCTGGTTTTGAGAAGGTCTTTGAGATTGGCCCCGTCTTCAGGGCCAATCCGTCGTTCACGTACAGGCACGACACCGAATTCACCTCCCTCGATGTGGAGCTGGGATTCATAAATTCCTACAAGGACGTGATGGAGTTCGAGAAGAGGTGGCTCACATATACGTTCGGCAAGATGGCCGAGAAATGGGGCGAAGCGGCAAAGAAGGAGTTCGGAGTGGAGATAACCGCTCCGGTGTTTGCGGAGATAACGATGAAAGAGGCGCAGGACATAGTCGAGAAGCTCGGCATGCCGCCTGACAGGACCTCCGACCTATCGTCCGACCAGGAGAAGGCGCTCGGAAAGTGCATAAAGGAGCAGAGGGGCGCGGACTTTGTCTTTGTAACAATGTTCCCTTCAAAGGTCAGGCCGTTCTACCACATGCGCCCCGCTGATGATCAGTCCATGACATACAGCTTCGACCTCCTTTACAACGGGCTTGAGATAACCACCGGCGCACAGAGGGAACACCGCTATGAGACGCTCAAGAAGCAGGCCGAGGAGAAGGGGCTTTCGCTGAAGAGCATACAGTTCTATCTTGACTTCTTCAGGTACGGCGCGCCGCCGCATGGCGGCTTCGGCTTCGGCCCGACAAGAACAATCATGTCGATGCTCAGGCTCGACAACGTTAGGAAGGCGACCTTCCTGCACAGGGATCCATCCAGGCTGTTCCCATAGGTGTTTTATTGCCCGCGCGCGTAGGGAGAAAAACTAATGGTAGCCACAGAAGCGATGCAGTTCAAAGGTTGCTCAGGTGCCCGGTTGCCGATTCCGAGGTTCATATTGGCGACGACCCGCTCGGAAGGCTGGTCACGAGGAAAGGGGGGCAGCCCGCCCGCATATACCTTCATTCAAGGCTCGAGGTCTACGAGCAGCAGATAGAACCACTGAACATACGGCATGCGCTGCTCATACCGACGCCAACGTACGAGCTCAAGCTTGCCAGCGGGGAGGTCGAGCGCTCGTGCCTGTGGAGCATGGGGGGCGGGATTACCTACAAAAAGATAACTATGACAAATTTGGCCGTCTCCGAGGAGGTGAACCCGCGCCAACCATATATCAATATGAACAGGTACCTCCTAGGGCGCGCGCGGTCCGAGAACGCCAGGTTGGGGGAGAGTATCTTCCATTTCGTCCCGCTGTTCCACCCAAAGCTCGATAACAAGGCCAACATTGAGGAATTTCTCAACGACCCGCTCACGGTTGCGGTCAAGGTGCATGGCATAGCCACCCACACCTCACCGGCCGATATGCCGGCTTGGGCGCCCAAACTGCTGAGCAGGTACGACAAGCCGTTCTTTTTCCACACCGATTACCAGAAATCCACCTACACAAGGTCGCGCGCGGAGGGGGATATTGCCAGTGCGAACTCTGCGATAAAGTGGGCAGGCTGGGTTGCAAAGAACGGCACACGTGCATACCTTGCTCATGGCGCCAGATTGGATCTGGGGGTGGCGAGCATGATGGAGAAATCCGGGAAGGAGGATTTGGTAGTCGGGGTTGGCCCGGACCTGCTGCTCAACCACGAGCGGGAGAGGCTTGCAAAGGATGTAAATTACCTTACCGCACTGCTCGATATGTTTCCGAGCAAGAGGGTGCTGTTCTCCAGCGATTTCGCATGGAACATCACACCCAACTCCGAAGAGGTCTGCGACTGGGATAGCAAACGCAGAGTGGTGGAAGGCGCAATCGGGCTTGGAATCGAAGAGAAGGAGATAGAGGGAATACTCATGGGCAACGCCGTGAGATTCTTCAAACTGTGAAGGAATCTTATTAAATTATGGTTCTAAATACTTATGTCCTGTAGAAGGGTGATGGGTTGTCGAGGTCAACGGTGTACGGTTTTGTCGAAGAGGTGAGAAACCTCGGGAATCTAATATTCTTGAAGGTGTTCACCAAAGATGGATACGTGCAGGTCACCGTAAAGAAAGGAGAGTCCCCAAAGGAGATAGTCGGCTTGGTCGCCGGCCTGACCCGACAGTCGGCGATAAGGGTCACCGGCGAACTTAAGGCCAACCCTGCGGTCAGGGTCGGCCTGGAAATGATTCCCGAGGAGTTGGAGGTAGTAAGCATGGCCGAAGAGCCCCTCCCACTCGATCCGTCTGGCAAGACGCCGGCTGAGCTCGAGACGAGGCTCAACTGGAGATCCCTCGACCTCAGGTCCTCCCGCAACAGGGCGATTTTCAAGGTCCAGTCCAGGATTGTGAAGGCATTCACCGATTATCTGACCGAAAAGGATTTTACCCAGGTCTTCACACCATCACTTCTTGGCGTAGCTTCTGAGGGTGGTGCGGATGTTTTTGAGCTGAAGTACTTCAAGAAGAACGCCTACCTAAGGCAGGATCCCCAGCTCCACAGGGATCTAACGGTCTTGGGAGGGCTCGAGAGGATATTTGAAATAGGTCCATCTTGGAGGGCGGAGCTCAGCCACACAAAGAGGCACATGTGTGAGCATCGTGTGTGTGCAGTAGAGTTCGCAAACATAAAGGACGAGTCCGATGTCATTGCGGTAGAGGAGGATCTTGTAAAGTACACCATGAAGAAAATAATGTCCGAATGCAAGACCGACCTGGAGCTACTGGGAGCTTCCATCGAGGTTCCCAAAACACCCTTCCCCGTTCTCAGGTTCCAAGAGCTGTATGAAATCCTCAAGAAACTTGGGAAAAGCATACCAAAGGGCGAGGAGTACGATCGCGAATCGGAGGAGCTGCTCGGAAATTATGTGAAGAAGGAGTACGGCAGCGACTTTTTCTTTGTTGACGGGTTCCCCTTCTCCGTCAAGCCGTTCTACGTCACGAAGTTTGAGAAGGATCCGCTGTGGGCCAGGAGCGTTGACATGATATTCAGGGGGATCGAGATAAGCACCGGCGGACAGAGGGAGCACAGGTATGAAATACTCAAGAGGCAGGCTGAGGAGAAGAAGCTTAGCCCGAGGTCGGTGGATTGGTTCATCAAGTTTTTCAAGTACGGCGCCCCGACCCTGGGGGGATTCTCAATCGGAATAGAAAGGTTCACTATGCAACTACTGGGCATACAGAACGTCAGGGAGGTGACGCTTTTCCCAAGAACGCCGGAGAGGCTGGTTCCGTAACGTGATCGGATGGATCCAAACAATATCTACAACATTACGCATTCTTCGGACCTTGATGGAATGTCGAGCGCTGCATTCCTTGTTAGGAATCTCAGTGTGCCAATAAAAAACATTTACTTCACCAATTACGGCGGTGAGCTATTTGAGGACACGCTAAAGTTCTTGAAGGGATTCAGGAAAAGCGGCAGCCTGTTGATTATATCCGACTATGGCGTAAATAACAAAACCTTCAGCAGGCTGAAAGATGCGATAGCGTCATTCAAGCTCAGGGGGAACAGTGTGATGTGGTTTGACCACCACCTCTGGAGCGACAAACAGGTGGGGGAGATGGCGAAGCACTGTGATCTCATGGTTGTGGGTGAGAATCCCAACTGCTGTGGTGCCGAGCTGGTCTATCGCTTTCTTTGTGAGCGTAACAAAAAATCCGATGAAATCGCCAGGATAACCCACCTTTCCGACTTCGATCCTGTTCTTATAAAGTCCGTAAAGGACAGGAGGCTTATTGACAAGGTCGGAAATGCGATATACTATCTCAGAGGACATGAATCTCTCGAAAACCCCCGCCTGCGCAGGCTTGTTCTTCATATTGCCGAGGGCAGGTTGGGTCATAGGTATATCATGAAAGCTGCTGAAACATACTACAGAATATCGGAGCCGCGCCTGAAGAAGGTAATGGGTTCTCTTGTCAAAATTAAATGCGGAGGTGTAAAGGTATCCGTTGGGTTCGGCAAAAAGGTTCGTCATCAAGATATAACGACAAGGATGCTGGACGATGGCGCGGATATTGTCATATATTGTGCTGAGGACTCTGGGCATTCCAGCGTCAGGAGCAAGGCGTGGGTAGAATCATCTGGCATATCATTTGCGCTCGGTGGCGGGGGTCATCCAAACGCATCCGGTTTCACCGTCAAAAAATCCGACTTCGACTTATCAAGGAAAAGTGGCAGAGGTAAATTCATCAAAAAGATTTGGGAGTTGCTGAAGGGCGGAAAGGCAATCAGGCGACTGTCCCCCAGCCGGTGAGCCTCCACCTCTGCCCGAGGTTTCTCATCACCGCGATCTTCAGGGTTTTGTCTATCACTACCGGCCTCTTTAGCTCAACTTCCACCGTGTCCTTCTTGACTTTCTTTATGAAACCGATTGCTGTTGCGGTGCCTACGCCCATAACCAGCGGCTCGTTTTCCTTCATCGCCTGTTCGGGGATGTCGGTTCTGCTGAGCTTGTGATATTTTAGCGTAAATTCCCCTACTGCTTCCGGGACTTTTCCTACGTGTCCTACCACATCGCCGACCAGTCCGTCTGCCTTTGTGAATGTCGGATCGATCTCGGTAGATATTCCGATGAGCCCGCCAGGGACCGCGTCCTTTATGTCCTCGCTTCCGTTGCTCATCTTCACTATCGTCGTCACTATGGGCGTGTAGCTCTCCTTCTTCCCCGCCTTCCCATCCTTTGCCGCCTTCATGCCTGGTCTGATTTCGACTTCGTCACCGACCTTGAACTTGCCCTTGATTATTGCACCGCCGATTACCCCGCCAACAATCTTTGTAGCGTCTGCCCCTGGTTTGTTGACGTCGAAAGACCTAACTACATACATCATCGGTTCCGCGGTGGTGTCGCGCTCCGGAATTTTCATGTTCGCAATCTTGTCAAGTATCACGTCCACATTTATGCCCTGGTTGGTCATCACCGGGACGACTGGGGCGTTTTCGATGACGCTGCCCTTCAGGAACGCCTTGATCTGCTGGAAGTGCTTATTCGCCTGCTCCTTTCCGACGATGTCGACCTTGCTCTGGACGACGATCACGTTCCTCATCCCGAGGATGTTGATTATCATCAGGTGTTCCTTTGTCTGCGGCATCGGGCATGGCTCGTTCGCGGCAATCACAAATAGAATCCCATCCAGCAGGCTTGACCCTGATATTGCGGTGGCCATGAGGGTCTCGTGACCCGGCGCGTCGATGAGCGAAATCCTCATCAGCGGCTCTGACCTCTTTCCGTCGGGGCTTTTCTCAGCAACGGTGTACTGTTCCGGACCTTTCATTCCAGGGAACTTCCTGATTACCGCGTCGGCATAACCCAACTTGATCGTCATGTTCCTCTTGATCGATTCGCTGTGGCGGTCGGTCCACACCTGCGTTATCGCCCTGGTAAGGGATGTTTTCCCATGGTCGATGTGGCCGAGTGTGCCGATATTCAATACGCTCTGCTTGAGTTGGTCCAATAAGATCCCTCAGAAAGCCACTCAGGCCTTTGCCTTCGCCGGCTTCTTCTCCTCCTTCGCCTCGGCTGCTGGCTTTGCCGCCTTCTCCTTGACCGGGAACAGCTCAGCCGTTGGCTTGTCGCCGTACTCTACTATCGCAAGGTTCACCTGTTCCGTGTCGGCGCTGATAATGTTGCCGCGCATGTTGATCCTCCTGAACTGGCCCTTCTTCCGGCCGGACGATGCGATCGACTTGAACACCCTTACCTTTCCGGTGCCCTCGATGCTGCGCTCCATCGGGAATCCGGATCTGTCGCTCCCGCCCGTAATCTTCATCTTGAAGCCCGGCAGCCCGACTATCGAGCCGTCGATGGACTCGCCTATCTTCTTGTTTATCAGCGGCGCCGTCGCGTCCGCCTTCAGCTCTACCTGAGCGCTCCTTCCCAGCTTTGGATCTGTGAATACTACCTTCATGATAAATCCCTCTATGATTAGTATGAAAGCTTTAGCCTTAAGGGTAAATAAAGCTATCGGTCAGCCGCTCATCTCTGAGAATTGCATGTTTTGCAAAGTTGCCCGTCAAAGGCCATAGCTTTCCTTGAAAGTCCGACAACTACTTTTGAACGGATAAAAGCGCCTCGATCGGCAACGGCATCGCAATGCGTCTGATCGTTTCCTGACTCAACCTTTTCACAAAATCATCGATAAGCTCCTTTATTTCCTTTTCGTCTTTCTCTGTCAGTTTCGTGGGCCTCCCACTGCGCGGTTTATCTGAAACGACGTGTTCTGCTTCCCATTGATGTATCCAATCGTATACCGTTGATTCCTCAACGGCGATAATATCCGCAACAGTCTTGACGTCGTTCCCTCTGCTTACCGCATATAATGCTTCGTACTGTATCTTTTCTTTCGCGTCTTTGCAGTTCTTGTACAGATCATCAAGAATGTTGGAGTAGCTTTCCAACATGTTGATCGCAAGAATAGGAGGAAGCAAAGAATTTGATTCATGAGAAGTTTTATAATAACGGAACTCCATAATTCATTGTAAAATTTTTAGGTAGCGCTATAATTATGACCAAGATACTCCTCCATTTCTCCCTTAAGGGGCAGTCCGCAATGGAATATCTGATGACCTACGGATGGGCAATACTCATAGTAGCGGTGATCCTCGCTGCGCTGTACCAGTTGGGTTTCTTTAGCGGGACTAATTTCATAACAACCTCTTGCATCGCCGAGTCGGGCTTCACCTGCCAGAAGCCGGTGATGAACATAACCGGATATGTCCAAATTAATCTAGGACAAATTAGCAATGGAACCATGACAATAAGCGGAGTCGGATGCTCAAATAGCACCTCCCAACCCTATGCTTATTACACACCTCCTTCCACCTCTTTTCAACCTGAACAGCTTATGCAGGTATCTTTCCAGTGTCCCGGCATTGGAAACAAAGGTTCACTCGGCTCTGCATTTAGGGGGTATGTTTGGATACAGTATAGTGTTGGAAGCCAGACCGGGCTTGTATCACAGGTTGCAGTACTAAATGCAGTTGCTACCACGTCGGCCTCACTTGGCCCAACGCCAAATATCTACTGTATAGCCGGTTACAATAACAATCCAAGCTGGACTAATCTTGTTTACGCTGCGCCCGTCTCTGGGACAACTAGCGGCCCATGGGTGCCCCAGCCCGCAAGTAGCTACTATCCTATTACCGATGGTTTAAACTCATGCGTTGTCTCAGCCACCGATATCTATTGCATAGGTGGTTTGGTTGACGGAAGTACGGCAACGGCAGCCGTATACGCCGCACCAATCTTCGGCAGCTCGGTTGGATCATGGTCAGCACAAACTACTGGCAATTACCCGTTCACCGTAGATAGCGGCTCATGTGCTATTTCGGGCTCCTATATATATTGTGTAGGTGGTCTGCTAACCTCTAGCGGCCCTAATACAAATGCGGTTGAAGTCGCACAAGTTTCCGGGACTACTGTTGGACAGTGGGTTACACAAACGGCGGGAAACTATCCAACAGGAACAGATGGTGGCTCGTGTGTTGTGAGTGGTTCAGATATATATTGCATAGGTGGCCAAGCTGTATATGGTGGCGGAGTAACCAATCAAATTTATTTTGCCCCAGTCTCCGGAACTTCGGTCGGGCGATGGACGGCTGAGACTGGAGCCAACAATTACCCGACAACCATATCACAATTTCCATGCTCTATTTCCGGTTCGAACGTCTATTGTATTGCTGGATACAATGGCATTGCATACACAAATGCAGTATACTCGGCGCCTATTTCTGGTGCATCTATAGGGCCGTGGACAGTGCAGGCCCCATATCCGGTAGGCATAAGCTATTATTCATCCGATTCGTGTGTGGCCTCTGGGTCGGTGATATATTGTATAGGGGGATACAACGGCGGTTGGACAAGTCAGATTTATTCCGCACCCCTCTCCGCAGGCACGGTTGGAACGTGGGTGGCTGGAACTCATAACTACCCGACAGAGTTAGGATATGATTCGTGTGTAGGGTAAGCTAACCGGAGCATGCTACCTGTACATCATCTCCGGCTCGTCCTTGAAGCGCTTGATGCGGTCGGCTAGCTCCTTCGGTATGGCCGGCCTGACCTCCACCATCGCCTTCGCGAAGTCCGCCTTAGAGACGACGGTCTTGCTCGCCCTGATCGCGCACATTCCCGCCTCCCGGACTATGTTCTCTATCTCCGCACCGGTGTAGTTCTCTGTCAGCTTTGCAATCTCCTCCGCGACCACGTCCTTTCCGAGCGGCATGCGCTTGGTGTGGACCTTGAATATTGCCAACCTCGTTTCTTCGTCTGGCAGCGGGATCTCGATTATCTTGTCGAACCTTCCCGGCCTGAGGAGAGCTGGATCGATCATATCCGGCCTGTTTGTCGCAGCCAGGACTATGACGTTCTTCATCTCCTGCAGCCCGTCAAGCTCCGTGAGGAGCGTATCCACAACCCTTTCCGTAACCATCGAATCGTTCGACTCGCTGTCCCTCGTCGTGGTGATCGCATCTATCTCGTCTATGAATATAATGCATGGTGCAGCCATCTTCGCCTTCCTGAACACCTCCCTCACCGCCTTCTCGCTTTCACCGACGTACTTACTCAATATCTCTGGGCCGTTCACGACTATGAAGTTCGATTCCCTCTCCGTGGCGACCGCCTTCGCGAGCAGGGTCTTTCCCGTGCCCGGCGCCCCGACCATAAGTATCCCCCTCACCGGTCTGATGCCCATCTTCTCGAATGCCTCTGGGTGTTGGACCGGCAGCTCCACCGCCTCCTTCAGCTGAGCCTTTATGTCGCTCAGCCCTCCAACATCGGCCCAGTGGACGTTCGGTCGCTCGACGAACACCTCCCTGAGCGCGCTCGGCTGCACGAATCCAAACGCCTCGATGAAGTCGCTCCTTACGACGCTGAGCGACATGAGCATTTCGTTCGGGATGTTCTTCTTGTCGAGAACCTTAGGCAATATCTTCCTGAGCGTCACCATTGCCGCTTCTCTGACCAGTGCGCTGAGGTCTGCGCCGGTGAATCCGTGCGTCATGTTGGCGAGCTCATCCATGTTGACGTCCTTGCCGAGCGGCATGTTGCGGGTGTGGATCTGGATTATCTCCTTCCTCGCGTTTCTGTCAGGGACGCCAATTTCGATTTCCCTGTCGAACCTTCCGGGCCTTCTGAGCGCCTGGTCTATGGCGTTCGGCCGGTTTGTCGCGCCAATCACTATTACCTGCCCGCGTGATTCCATTCCATCCATAAGGGTTAGAAGTTGCGACACCATTCTCCTTTCCACCTCATTGGTCGCCTCCTCTCTCTTCGGCGCGATCGCATCGATCTCGTCCATGAATATAATTGTCGGGGCCTTCTTCTTCGCCTCGTTGAATATCTCCCTCAGTTTTTCCTCGCTTTCTCCTACGAACTTGCTCACCAGTTCGGGGCCTGATATGTCGATGAAGTGTGCATCGCTCTCGTTCGCCACCGCCTTCGCGAGCAGGGTCT
>DAHXLY010000010.1 GCA_027365735.1 Microcaldota archaeon | reverse complement strand
ATCGAAGAAGACAATGATATCAAAGTCGTCAGCCATGCCACAATCCCTTAGCTCGGCGTCCGGAATAAAGTTTTGGTGTGGCGGAATCTTATAAAACACGAACCTGTTGTACTTGCTACCTCGTGGCATGCAGTTACTCTCATGCGGGTCATTTGCTGAGCATAGGTATACGTTCCTGTTACCAACCAGCTTTGAAAACCCGTTGTAGAGAGTTGCTACGGCCTTGGAGCTCTCAAAACCATAAAGAAGGACTTTCATCAAATCACAATCAACACTATAGTGGCTTTCATCTCTACACCTATTCAAGGAACATCTTCTCCACAGCAGGCAGAACCGCCTCTGCACTATATCTCCCGATTACTTCATTTGATATTTTTCTTTTTAAACCCAGCGTTATCCTCCTGGAGTGCCATGCATTGTAGTAGTCCAGTATCGCGCCAGCAAATTCCGTGATGTCTAACTCCTTTATCAGCTTGCCTTGAAAAGCTTTTTTGAGCACCGCTCTGGAGCCTTTATTATCGAACGAAACTGCAGGGAGCCCGAAACTCTGTGCTTCAGCGATGCTTAGGCCGAAGCTCTCGAACCTTGAGGTTGATATCACCAGACTCGAGTTGATGTACTCCTTAACCAGTTCACGTTCCTTTAGAAATCCAAGCACCTGCACATTGCGCGGGTATTTTTCCGAGAGAGCTTTAACCCTCGGTTCGCCATCACCGCCGGCTCCGGCTATCCTGAAGTATACGTTTCCGTTCTTCTCCAATACTTCCTCAACGACCCTGCAAAGCAGGTCCACACCCTTGTGCAGCACAGAAAGACGGTTGGCGAATATCACAATGAATTTTTTACTGTTCACTTTTATGTCTCTAGCTGAGGGTGATGTGTTGATGAAGTCAGATATTGAATAAACCCTACCCTTGTAGCCGATGCGCGACAGACTGGCCCTCTCTGTGTCGTTGACTATTCTCACGTTTGGAATCATTCTAACAACGATGTTCCTGAAGAGGTTATAAACACCCGAAGCCGCGCTACGAAGCGGCGTGCCAATGACCGGACTCTCCTTCAGTGGGTCGGGGTCATGCATACCGAAGATGTATTTCTTGTGATGGAACCATGCAAACGACAGCAGCATAAGGTTCGTGGAAAGGCTTGGGTCATAGTTATATATCACGTCATACTCCCCAAGGCTATGGATCGCAAGCAGGGCGCTAATTGTGAGCGGCAAGCGCCCGACCAGCACCGGAACATGAATGGCGTTGTAGTATACAATCCTCGACCTGGTGAGCTTCTGCACCTCCGCTTCGGAGAGCCTGTGCTCGCCACCAGACCGGTATGAAAAGAACGTTATGTCAACCTTCTTCAAACGGTTCGACATCTCGATCGCATACTTCTCGCCTCCACCGAAGGACCGGATGTCCAGCCCCGTAAATATCGCAACCTTCTTCATTGGCTCACGCTGAAAGACATCGAAACTATCAAAAGATACGCTTTTATATCTTAATAATGCTATTTAATGACTCCGTAGCAAAAACACAGTTAACCGCATGAATGGTGAACATTCGATGAACAACGACCCGGGAACACACCCAATCCTTTACAAGATAGGCTTCAACCTCTACAAGATAAACCCGAAGTTCTTCGAGCTCGGGCAGGAGGTACTTGCGATACCGAACAAGGTAGCCCAAGCCACCAACTTCAAGGAGAAGGAGGACAAGAAGAACTTCATATCCAGCCGCGTCGACTCAGTCGTGTTGGAGATGACGGTCATTTGCAATCTTCGTTGCACGATGTGCTGGTGGTGGGGGGAGAAGGGAATCGTTTTCGACATGATCAAGAACAAGGACTCGATGGTCACACAGGAACTTACGACCCAGGAGCTGAAGAACACCATCGACCAGCTCATCACTATGGGCGCGAACAACTTCTACCTCTCCGGAGGGGAGCCGTTCATAAGGAAGGACACTATCGACATAATCGAGTACATCTCCAGCAAGGGCATATCGGTCTGCACGAACAACAACGGCACAATCATAGACGATGCGACCCTCGAACGCGTCGCAAAATGCAAGACGCTCACGATTAATTTCTCGCTCGACGGTCCCGAAGATGTCCATGACAAGATACGTGGAAAGGGCACCTACCAAAAGACGCTCGGCACGATACGAAAGCTGGTGGCGCTCAGGGGAAAGAACGCATATCCCGCGATAAAGACCAACACAACCTTCTCGCCATGGATTGTCGGAAGGGTGGACGGGCTGATCAAGGAACTACAGGAGACGGGTCAGGACGGAATAAGGCTCCAGCATTTGTGGTTCACGGACAACGAGCACGCCGAGGCACACAAGGAAGCGATAAAACAGGCGTTCGGGATCGAGAACGACAGGGGCGCCTTCACGCACGTAATATCAAGACCCGCTCCGGACTACATCGAGAGATTGGCGGACGAAATCGCGCTGATCGAGAAGACAAAGTACAAAGTCCCTGTGTTCTTGCACCCGAGGCTGCCGAGGGAGAAGATAACCAAGTACTACTCAGACCTCGAATTCTCAAAGACAGAAACCTGCGGGGCGGGGTGGCATAACGTCCTGGTCAAGGCGAACGGCGACCTGATGTTCTGCCCGGACGAGTGGATGACGAAGTTCAACATTGGCAACGTCAGGCAGGGCCCGATAAAGGAGATGTGGAACAATGACAAAGCGAAGTTGTTTAGGAAGGAGCTCGGCGCGAGGGGGCTCTTCCCGGCGTGCAAGAGGTGCTGCGCGATAAGCAGCTAAGCAACTCTGCCAATCTTCTTGTAAACCTTCAGAGTCTCTTCGGCAGTTTTCTCCCAAGTGAAGCCGCGCGCGTAATCCATCGCCCTTTTCCTTTGTTTCTCGCTGTATCCGTTCTTTTTTAGATTTTGGATAATCTCTGCCGCGTGCGCCTCGTTCCTCGCCTCGATGCAATATTTCCTCGTTTCAGCGGGAATCTTTCCGTACTTGTATATCACCACCGGCACGCCACGCGCCTGCGCTTCGATTATCGGGATGCCGAATCCTTCATAGAAACTCGGGAAGAGAAGCACATCGAATGAATCGTATATCTTGACAAACTCGTCGTCCGGAGCGAATCCGTTGAAGTGTATTCTCACATCACCGGCTGCCATCTTCATCAGTTCGTCCCTATCGTAACCCAGCTTCCCCCATAACTGGATGGAATAGTCATCTCCGTGCAGCATGTTGAATGTCTTGAACAAGAACTGTGGATTCTTCCTTGGGTGGAAGGCGCCCATGTATCCCACATTGAATACAGCGCCCTTCTTTTTTGGTTTGGCCTTTGCAAGGAACGACTTGTCAACCCCGTGGTTTACGACGAATATCTTTTTCCTAGGGAAACCCAACGATACCGCATCATCTCTTGTCAGAGTTGAGACGGCGATCAGGTAATCGGAGTGCAGTGTGGCCTTGAACCCCCTCTTCGAGACAAACACGTTGAAGAGGTGGTTCTTCAGGCTCTTGTTCATCCCGGTGCTCAGATCCGGCCTTATCAATGGCTGGAAGTCGTGCGCGGTCGTAACTATCACAGCCTTTCCCTTATTGAGCGGGGAGAACGGGTTGATGTCGAAGTTGTGTATCACGTCGAACCTCGACAGGTCCATCAACTTTGTCTGTGAGAGTATTGAAAGCCCCTTACCGATCACCGGCAGCATTTTCGGCTCGATCGTCTCGAGCTCGATTCCAAATTTCTTGCACTGCCTCTTCATGCTCCGGGTGGTGTAGTACATATACCTATAGAACCTCGTTCCCGCTGTCTTGTAGTCAGAAAACTCACCCTCCACGCCGAGCAACCCAACCCTCATCCTTTCACACCTAGCAGCTCTTTGTATAGCCGATAGCTCTCCAGCGCGGTCCGGTCCCAGGTAAAGGACTTGTAATACTTTATTTCCCTCGCCCTCATGCTTGCGCTAAAGCCGTTTTCGTAAATATGTCTTATTGCTTCTGCCATCTGCGCCTCGTTGCGGGCCTTGTAGCACATCTTCGTCACCTCTTTTGGTATACGGGCATCCTTGAAAACAACCATCGGTATGCCCCTTGCTCCCGCCTCGAGTATCTGGTGCGACAGACCCTCGTAAAGGCTGGGCATCACAAACACATCCAGCCCATCGAGCGTCTTGATCAAGTCCTTCTCCTTTACGAACCCCATCATGTGGAGGTTGTGGAGGTTGTTGTCGGCGGTGTAGAAGGTTATCCTCCTCATGTCCGCGCCGGTTCCGTAGACCAGGAAGCTTATGTTGTGGAACCTCCTCATGTATGTCGCGACCCTGGCGAGCGCAATCACGTTCTTGTGGCTACCGAGCGAGCCGATGTACCCGACCCTGAACCTGCTGTGGAGTTTCTTCTTTTTTATTGGGGTGTCAAGGAATGACTTCCGTGTGCCGTGCCAAATAACTCTCGACCTCTTGCTCTTTCCGAATTTTCTGCCAACCTCCTCCTTTGTCTGGCTGGAGTTGAATGATATGAAATCGGAATACCTCACTGCATCGCCTATGCTCGACTTGACGAGCTCGTTGTAGACGGTCTGCCTGACCCCGCGATGCATGCCGGGAGTTAACCGGGTAAGGTCGTGGATAGTCGTGATTACCTTTGCGGTGCTGCCGTTCTCCTTCAGTATCCTTGCGGCGAAGCCGATCTCTTGGATGGTTATGTGGATTATGTCGTAATCCTTCTTTGCGAGCTCCCTCACCACTCTTGGGAATGCAAGGTGCATCTTCACAAGCCCGAATGTGTCGCGACGCTTTGATTCGTCTATTGCGTATACGTTTTCGACGCGGTTGCCTTTCATCGCCTTGAGGCGCTGGGAAAGTTGGAAAGCATACTCGGTCGTGCCGTTGCCCGTCCCCGTCTCGGGCTTTGCGATGCTGAGTATTGCGATCTTCAAACCATCACGCGATAAAAAGAGAGATGTAGTGTATTTAACACTTACCTCTGACGCACACGCTTGCGGCTGTTGGCAGGATTGTTCTGCGGCGGGCTGTGGATTTCGCGCGCCAGCCGCTCCTCGACCATGCGCGGTATCATCTCGCGCACGTCGGCGAATACGAAGTCTGGCGCAAGCTCCCTCAGCCTCTTCGTGTCGGCGCGGGTTAACATCTGATAAGCCTTGTACGGGTTGGTGACATACGCCTTGTGCTCCTTGTCGATAAGGTTTGCTATCTCATCGTAGGATATAGTTTTCCCTGTGCCGACGTTGTACACCGGATGCTTGCCTTCTTCGAGCGCAATCAGCGCAAGCTTTGCCGCATCCTCGACATGTATGAAATCCCTAGCCTGCGAGCCGTCGCCATACACGACCAGCGGCTTGCCCTGAAGCTTCATGCCAATGAACTGCGTGATTATGCTTGCGTAGTCGCCCTTCTCGTTCTCACCGGTGCCGTAGATGTTGAAGAACCTCAGCCCGACCGGAGCCATTCCGTGGTCGTCCCTGTACGAGTCGGCCTTCATCTCGTTCATCAGCTTTGATTTTGAGTAGTGGTTCCTCTGCTTCTTGACGTCTATCACCGCGTCCTCGTGGAACTGGCCGGTGTCCCACAGGTAGGTGGCCGCACTCGATGCGTATGCAAACCTCTCCACTCCCGCCTCCCTGGCTGCCTCTATTACGTTGAGGAAACCGTTGACGTTGATTTCGTAGTTGGTCTTCTTGTCCTTGATGAACTCGGTGTTGGCCGTGCAAGCGGCGAGATGAAGCACCTTGTCGACACCCTTCATCGCCTTCACGACGGCGGCGTGGTCGCGGATGTCGCCCGTTACGTGTTCGATACCCTCCACTATGGGAGGCTTTGTGTCGAATCCACGGACATGGTAGCCCATCTCCAGCGCCTTGCGCGCGGCGTGGCTGCCCAGAAATCCAGAAGAGCCGGTTATTAGTAAAAGTCCCTTGTCTGCCATGACCATCTGCCTATCAACCTTGTGATTTGCCTTCAACTGCCCACCGAAGACAGTTGCTGTCGCCCACCTTAAGTTGGATTATCTTTTCATAATATTTAAATGTATTGTATCGAACTGGTTTGCATAGAGCAGATTAATACCGAACGTATTAAAATCTGCTCTGTAATGTTTAGTTGCTTTGGTGGATAGAGTGA
>DAHXLY010000008.1 GCA_027365735.1 Microcaldota archaeon | reverse complement strand
CCGAGCGGGCTGTACGCGGACGGCGATTACGTGTATGTGGCGGACAGCGAGGTCTCAGGGGTAAGGAGCATAGACATGAGACAGAGATTTGCAAGCACTATAGTGGGGACGGGATTATTCGAGTTCGGCCTGAAGGATGGGAGTTTGTATGATGCGAGGCTCCAACATCCCCTGGGCGTGTGCGCAAGCGGAAACAACGTTTATGTTGCTGATACCTACAACAGCTCGATAAGGATGATCGACCTGAAGAAGCAGATGATAACCACCCTTGTAGGAACCCCCACCGCGAAGTCGATGTGCAAGTTCGGCGACCCGAACTGCGACACGTTGGGGTTGTACGAGCCGAGCGATGTCAAGCTGAGGGATAACAAGCTCTACATCGTCGACACCAACAACCATCTCATAAGGACCTTCGACCTCAAGACCATGGTTTTGGGGACGCTGAAGTTAACCCTGTGACATTTCCTGTGAGTACCGAAGCATTTCCCTTCCAATTCCTCCGGATGCCTCGATGCGCTTGCGTTCGGCCTCCTCCTCAATCTTTTCTGATTCCTCCAGCTGCTTCACATGGAAGGTAAGGATCTTCATTTGATGGGATGTTAGAGTGCTGAGCTGGCTGATCTGTCCGTCCCTTTCACGAACTCGGGAAATGCCAATGGACCACCTGCCACGACCTTCCTTCCTGAACGCCGCTATGTCCAACAGCAGCTCATGGCCCTGCGGTCCCTCCTCCCCAGCGCTTGTAAAAACAACCGTGTCGCCGCCTGCAAGCTGCGGGTGGATTCTGAAAAGCGCATCTATGTAATCAGGCAGGCTGTCGTATCCGTTAGGGCAGAATTTGTAGACAGTCACGCTTTTGATCCCGCTCTCTTTTGTAAAGAATTCCAGCGATTCGACAGGGAACCCGTTCCTGCCTTTTTGGAATTCAGTTGCCCTTATGCCATGATCTGTGTAATAAATCCTGTACTCTGGAGTTATCTTCACAGTTCCAACCCTATCCTCCCTATCGGCCAATCTCGATGCGGACATTAAATCACCCTACCACTCTGCTGCTTCTGATATATATACCTAACCGGGGCGCCGCGGGAAACCAATATATTATTTTGCATTGTAGTGTAGTATTGGGTGTTCATTTGCTGAAGAAGGTCTACGATGGGTCCATAAGCTATGTGCAGATTATGGATGAGTACGGCAACGTCGACGCCTCGCTCAGGCCGGACAGCCTTGGGGATGACAAGATCATCGACATGTACAAGTGGATGTCCTATGCAAGGGCCCTCGACACGAAGGTGCTGAGCCTCCAGCGACAGGGAAGGGCTGCGACATACGCACCGCTGGTCGGCCAGGAGGCGGAGCAGATCGGCAGCGCTCTCGCGATGAGGAAGCAGGACTATTTCGTTCCCAACTTCAGGCAGCATGGCGTCTATCTGGCCAGGGGCTACCCCCTTGACACCTTTTTCCTCTACTGGAAGGGCTACGAAGAGGGGGCAGTAGTTGGGAAGGAGTACAACGCGCTTCCGCCGATAGTTCCAGTGGCGACCCAGACCCTCCACGCAGCTGGAATCGCCTACGCACAGAAGTTCGGGAAGACGAATGCGGTCGTCGTGACCTACGTCGGCGATGGCGGAACGTCTGAGGGCAACTTCTACGAGTCGCTCAACTTCGCCGGCGAATTCAACCTTCCGCTCGTGACAATAATAGAAAACAACGAGTGGGCGATTTCCGAACCGGAAAAGAACCAGACAGCGGCGCCGACACTCGCACAGAAGGCAATCGGCGCCGGCATACCTGGCGTACAGGTGGATGGCAACGACGTCATTGGAGTTTATAAAGTCGTGAGCGATGCGATCGCGAACGCCGCCGCCGGAAAGGGGCCGATGTTGATAGAGGCGCTTACATACAGGATGAGCATGCACACCACCGCCGACGATCCGACAAAGTACAGGGATGACAAGGAAGTCACAGCATGGAAGCCGAGGGACCCGATCCTTAGGGTAAAGACCTACCTGACGAAGAAAAACCTCTGGAACGACAAACTCGAACAGCAGATGGCGGACGAGCAGCTGAAAAAGATTGACGAGGCTGTCGACAAGGCGGAGCAGTTCAAGCCTGACCCGAGGAGCATGTTCGAGCACGTGTACAGCTTCATGCCCGAGACGCTGAAGCAGGAAGAAGATGCGGCAATAGCGGAAAATTTCTGGCAGACTGCAGGAGGTGCGGGTGAATGAGATGATGGCAAACATGGTAGCGGCGATCAACAACGCGCTTGACCTGATACTGCAGGACGACAAGAACGCGGTTATACTCGGCGAAGATGTGGGCAAGGACGGCGGAGTGTTCAGGGTCACTGATGGGCTGTACGACAAATACGGCGCCGACAGGGTTATCGACACCCCTCTTTCGGAGGCGGGGATAGTCGGCACATCCATAGGCATGGCACTCGGAGGGATGCACCCGATTGCGGAGGTCCAGTTCGCAGGGTTCATGTATCTCGCATTCGACCAGCTGGTCAATCATGCGGCCAGGTACAGGAGCAGGACCAGGTCCACGAGAAGCGTACCGATGATTGTCAGGACCCCGGTGAGCGGAGGGGTCAGGACTTTGGAACACCACTCCGACAGCCCGGAGGAATATTATTCGCACATCGGCGGCCTGATTGTGGTGGAGCCGTCCACTCCGTACGATGCGAAGGGGCTGATGATAAAAGCGTCACACATGAACGACCCGGTCGTGTTCCTGGAACCGACCAAGCTTTACAGGCTGTTCAAGCAGGACATTCCCGAAGGGCCATACGAAGTAGAGATAGGAAAGGCGAACATAGTCCAGAAGGGGGACGACCTTACCATTATTACATGGGGAACGATGGTCCCGGTCGTGAAGAATGCGGTGACCAACTCGAAGAGAAGCGCGGAGATAATCGACCTCAGGACTATCAACCCACTCGACGAGAGCACAATCATAGAAAGCGTGAAGCGGACGGGCAGGGCGATAATAGTCCACGAGGCTGAGCTCACGTACGGGCCGGGCGCGGAGGTAGCTGCGAGGATCGCCGACAAGGCAATATTCGAGCTGGAGGCGCCGGTGATGAGGGTCGCCTCTGCCAGCTTCCCGTATCCGTTCCCCGGATATGAGAATTACTACATCCCGAATGAGCTGAAGGTGCAGAAAGCGATCGAGAAGATAATGTCTTACTGATGGTTGGATGAAGGAACTAAAGTTTGTTGACGTTGGAGAGGGCATAACGGAGGGCCAGATCCACGAATGGATGGTGAAGGACGGCGACACCGTCAAGGAGGACCAGCCGGTGGTGAAGGTCGAGACTGATAAGGCGGTTGTGGAAGTCCCCGCGCCGGTCGGGGGCATAATAAAAATAAATAAGCCTGCCAACAGCACCGTCCACATCGGAGATACGCTTGCATACTTCGGCACTGCCGATGAGATAAGGAACATCGGCCAGGCGACACCACAGCCAGCGGTGATGATATCACAGAAGGTCAATCTACCGCAACCACAGGCGCAGCAGGCACCGACACCGCAAGTACGACAGAGACCAAAGGAGATAATAGCAACCCCTTCGGTAAGGCACCTCGCCCACGAGTTGAATGTCGACATATCAAAGGTCGCAGGAACTGGACCAGAGGGAAGGATACTTGAAAATGATATAAGGGCCACAGTAGGAAAAACTACTGGGGCGCCGCACGCCGCACCAGAGCAGAAATTCTCCGAAGTGAGGGAGGAGCAGCACGCCGGACAGATAGAGCGGGTGCCGATGACCATGACACGGAAGGCGATCGCGCGCGCGATGACCGAGTCCAACAAGATCCCAGTCGCCGCGCACATGGACCGAATCGACGCGACAGAACTTTACAATCTAGTAACAAAGGAAAAAGCCACGTTCCAGCAGACGATGAACGTTAAGCTCACCTTCCTGCCGATAATAATCAAGGCGCTGGTGAAAGGACTGCAAGAAAACCCGCGCTTCAATGCAAGCTATGATGCAGACAAACAGGAAATCATACTGAAGAGGTACTACAACATCGGCCTAGCGGCTGAGGCGCCCGACGGACTAAAGATAGTGGTTATAAAGGACGCCGACAAGAAGAGCATCGCGCAGCTCGCGAGCGAAATAGGCCTGTTGCACGCGAAGATACTGAACAACACAATAACAGTCGAGGAGATGCGCGACAGCACCTTTACGATAACGAACATCGGCAGCATGGGCGGCGGATACCTGTCGGTGCCGATAATAAACCCGCCGGAGGTCGGGATACTCGGGATACACCTGATCAGGGACGAGCCGATGGTCAGGGATGGAAAGATAGTCATCGGCAAGCAGCTGCCGTTCTCGCTCGTGTTCGACCACAGAGTCGTGGACGGGGCGGATGCGGTGAAGCTCGGCAACGCGCTGATAAAGTACCTCGAGGACCCCGAACTGCTGGAGATGATTTAACCCTCATTCGCCAGCTTCGGCGCAACATAGCTGCCCATGCAGAGTATCTTTTCCCGCTCGAAGTCCACGACCGACATGGTGCCGCTCGATATGTGGATGTTGAAATTGAGGTCATCTATGCTTGGGTCGACGGTCCCCAAAATCGAAAGTATGGGGTCCGCATGGCTGACGGCGACCGTGACTCCATCCTTAAGTTCAGACACAAACTTCAGCATCCGAACCTGCAGTTTTTCCCAGCTCTCCATTCCGTGCTCATAATTGGACTCGATCTCCTTCTTGTAGTTGAGGTCCCGCTCCTCGTCGGATTGGAAGTATGCATTGTTCAGCGCAGTGCCAGGGAACCGCTCTATTATGTTGTAGTTGATGCTCGGCTCCCTTCCGATCCTCCGGCCTATTATCTCGGCAGTCTGGAAGGCGCGCAGCACCGGGCTGGAGTAAAGCGCGTCCACCGCCCCCAACTTTGCTATCTGGTCGGCGATGGCCGACGCCTCCCTGGCACCTTTTTCGGTGAGGGGGTACTTGTTCAGGTCGGAGCCGAGGCCGTGTCTGACATTGAGCTCGCTTTCGCCATGGCGCACGAACACCACAATCTTCATCGGATCAGCCCCTGCGTAACTCGCTCTTGAGCACCGCCAACAGTATGAACAGTGCGATTATGTGCACGGCGTCGTAAGGGATGTTCAGATTGAACAACGTGTTCAGCGCCCAGAGGGTCAGCACCGCGAACACCGCAATCATGACGACAAAGAACACGATTGCCGCAAGCGTGAGCCCGCCCGCGCAGAACATCATGTTTCTCATTCCTGCCATGATGAAAGATGCGCGCCACAGTTTAAATAGATTCGCTTGATTATATCAGTGCTTGGGTGTAGCGAATGGTAATGGGTTCTGTTCCTGAACAGGTTGATGTCGCAGTCATCGGCGGAGGGGTCGGCGGGTACGTTGCCGCAATCAGGGCAGCGCAGCTCGGAAAGAGCGTCGCTATCGTCGAAAAAAACAAGCTGGGTGGGCACTGCCTGAATTATGCGTGCATTCCATCAAAGACGCTGATACACATATCCGACATCTTTTATGAGATCCAGCACTCGCAGAAGTTCGGAATCAGCGTCCAGGGCGCGGCGATCGACGCGAAGAAGATGCTGCAGTGGAGGATGGATGTCTCTAAAAAACTTGAGGAGGGGGTCGCGTTCCTGTGCAAATCCAACCAAATCGATGTCTTCAAGGGCACGGGGACCTTCCTGGACTCGAAAAACATCCAACTCACCGACGGGGTAACGCTCGAGTTCAAGAAGGCGATAATCGCGACCGGTTCCGAACCGACGGAGATGAAGGGGTTCGGGTTCGGCGGGAACGTGCTCGACTACAAGCAGGCGCTGATGCTGGATTACATCCCGAAGAGCATGGTGATAATCGGCGCGGGAACTTCGTGACCTTTATGTCGGCGGTCTCTTCGACCGTTCCGGCTATCGCGATTTCCGGGTCGCAGAATATCACCGCCGGTACGACGACGT
>DAHXLY010000015.1 GCA_027365735.1 Microcaldota archaeon | reverse complement strand
GAAGACCGGTAATCCTAAGGTGCGCGGTGAGATATGTGTTTGATATGTCGCTCGCCAGTTCCGGCGGCAGCGGCCTCAGTGGTGGCTGGACATCGCGATAGTAATTTATCGCCAGGCTTGGGGAAATTTCGAGATAAACGTCGTCACCTCTACCCATATCCCAGAAAACGTCATCAGACATGTTGCCGAGCGTGCCTACGAACATCAGCTCGCCGTCACTGCTGAACCCGAACTCCCTGCGTCCGCTTACATGCCTGACCAGTCTCGGCTCTACCTCGCTCCTTATCAATTTGTCGCCCTTTTGGATCATCTCTTCTATCTTTCTGAGGGTCTGCTTTGATATTGCACCGACCTTTAGTGCCGCCTCTTGGTCCAAGGGCGCGCCCTCTGCATTGTCGTCGAGCTTCGCCCTCATTTCGATGTATGCCTGCGGGAGCTCGTCGCCGACCTGCGGCGAATCTCCAATATCCAGCTGGACCGATAGTGCACCTTTTTTGATTTCTTCAATGAGTTTTTCAGAAATAAAGTGATGGACGTCGAACACCAGCGGGATCTGCGTCCCCTTGCTGTCGACCTTGGCGGGCTTCCCGACGAGTTCCAGCCTCTTTTCTATTATCTGTGCGTCGCCGTTGAGCCTTTCGAAGTTAGTCGGCAGTCCCGCATCCCCAAAATTCTTGAGCCAGTAGTGGCTCATGCTTGCAAGCGTGCTCGCCTTGTTCGGGATTGCCGGTTCTATGACGGTGAAATCACTATCGCGGACGATGTTGTCGGTGAACTTTATCTCCACCTTGTCTTCGCCGAGTGCCCATATCTCCTTGTCGCTCTCGCGCCGGAGCATCCCGCTTGCGTTCGCCATCCTACCGCTCACCTTCCTGCCGCTCTGCCTGCCCTTAGACTGCTCCACTACGAGGTATCTCCCTCCCTTCTCGGTCGTCATAATATCATCCGGTCAGCCTATCGCGTCATCTATAGGCTCAGACATTCAGATATTTAAAACATCCGAAAAAAAACGCCCGAAAACACCTGTCGACGGGAACGTGTAATCAACTCGCATCCGGAGCGGTGAAGGTATAAATACATTATTTTTCAAAGTATGCGTACCGGGCGATGGGACCAACATGCAGAGCGATGTCGAGGAGATAAATATTGAGAAGGCAGTCGAGCTTGTGAATTCGGACAAATCTATTTTTGTGTGGATCGGCGGGCCGACCGACACACCGCTTGCGGAATTGCTGAAGATCGACGACAGGAAGGTTGTGGATGCAAATCCGTTCGACCTCCTCAGCAACGACACATACCCGAAGCAGCTCCTGAGCTACAAGAAACCGATTTTCGTATGCCACCACGGCCTGGCCTCATATGAGCTGTTGAGGGAGCTGACCAAGAACAACGTGGGCGGCTACAGCCTTGAAGGCGGGATAGCCGCAATAAGGAACAGAGCCTGATTCTGGCGGTAGACAAGGGTTTTCGGCACTTTTAAATATTATATTCAGCACACCATCAAGGGGAACAGTGGGATTTGGAGGCTGACAGTGATGGTAAGGTGATGATATGGATGCTATGACGACCACCCCGAAGGATTCGCCCGCTAGCAGGGAGGGGCAGGTCTATTTCCAGCAGGGGTCGAGGGCCGAGAGGTACAGCGACTTCGCAGCGCTCAACGCGCGCAACGGAAGGTTTGATCCAGGGCTTGCCATGCTTTCGCTGCTGCATAGTTTGTCCCCCGATACCAGGGCATTCATAATAAGGATGATGGAGTTCGGCAAGGAATATCTCAGACGGGAACTTACCGACCACGGGCGCGGTGTCCTAAGGGGATGTGGAGCTGATGCGGAGCAGGTTGACCTAATGGCAGATATCGTCCGAACCACGGGCTTCAGGAGAGAGTATTCCGACAACTTTGCAAAAAGTTTTCAGCTTGCCAAGATGGGTGCAATACGGGTCGGTCGAAGGATGGTCGACGGCGAGGATCTCGCCACCTATGCGCTCACCCTCGCCGGAGAAGAGCTGTTCAAGCCCCTGATCGACAATGCGATAATGTTTATCGACAGAGCGGCAGCCGAGAATAACCACAGGTTCGATTCTACTTACAGGCTGCTTGGAGTCAAGGGAAGGCCAGCGAACGTCGAGATGGTGCTCTCAGAACTATGCACATCTGGCCCGATGCCGGAGGCGGAGATCAAGCGCAGGCTGAGGTCGAGTCTGACTCAGGCGGGGCTGTCCATGGCGCTCAGGAGCATGGCATATGCGGGGCTGATAAGGCACGAATCGCTCACCACACATATGCTTAGGAAGGACGATAGGGTGCACAAGAAATATGCGCTGAGGGATATAAGATTCCTAGGTATGAGCGACGAGCAGATTTTCGACGAGGTAAAGGGGATTTCAGATTACAGGATGAGGCTCAGCCATGTTACGGTCGTGGCAAACCTGTTTGCAAGAAACCCGAACAAAGTTATAGATATAGTTACCGCGGCAAACGAGATCCGGAAAACATACGCCAGCGCGGGAAAAGGGCAGGCGGGGATGAAGATAAGCCGCAGCACCGCGAGGATAACCGCAGGTTATATGCTGGAAAAGCTCACCGCGGTGGGAATGCTCAGGCTCGAGAGGGGCTTCCGCGGCAATGATAAGTCCCTCAGCTCCGCCACCGCGCTCGGAGTCACATTCAACGACGAAGTGCTGAAATGGGCGAGGATGGCATCCAGGCTCGAATACGATACGCTCCGCAGACCGATGTTGACGAAGGAGATGGTGCTGCATCTCATAGAGAACTACCAGTCCGAGAAAGGCGACCACGGCAGGCCGGTCACGCAGGAGGAGCTAGACGAGGTGGAGAGCTTCATAAGGAAGAAAGGACCGGTGCACATGCGCAACCTCATCAGGTGGATGGAGATTAACAGGATACGCAAAAATGTGACCAGGGACACGGTAAGGAAGGTGTTCATCATGAGGCTCGTTGAGGCAGGGAAAATAGAGCACATGGGCGACGGCTATTACAGGGCGACCTGAGGCGCAGGCATTCAGGCAAGGCACTAGATCGCACCTGACGATTCACCGGCGCCGAGGCCGCTTGCTATTATGTGGGCGAGCCTCACCTGCCTTATGACCTCAACGGCGAATTTCTCCGCGTCGCGCCTCGCAAGGCCCGTCTGGAAGAAGAATCCGTTGATCCTGTATCGGTTCATCTCGCCTATTTCCTCCACGATCCTTACCCTTTCCCTTGTGTCGGCACCGGTCGCGCTTGAAAAAGAGGTCAGCGCCTTTACCAGTTCCGGCGGCCTGGGCTTCTTCCTCGTAACAGATATTACCTTAGCGCATGTCGACTTTTCAAATTTCTTGATGTCGAGGATATTCAATCCGGCGACGCCAACCCCATTCAACGCCAGTATCCTGACCTGCTCTGCGAACCTCGTGCCCTTAAGCATCTTTATCAGCCTGCCGGTCGAATCGGTTCCGTCCACCGCGACCTTTGTCGAAATCGCACCCTCGATCTCTCCACTCCTGGATATTATGCCAAAAAGCAACGTCCTCTTCCCCTCGAGCGGCGCGCACGCAACAGAGAGGATCCTTACTCCTGCCTTCATGATCAGATATTATTTATCGCGCTTATAAAGGGCTTGCACAGCGTCGACGAACAGGCTTGCATACTCATTCTGCGGTAGCTCACTCTTGTACTTTTCAATGAGTGCCGTCGCCTTGGCGCCGTGCTCCATGGAGACCTTCTTTGCATACTCGATGCCCTTGTACTTCTCTATCAGCGCAGCAACAAAGTCCACCTCTTCCTTGGTCTTTTCCTGCCTTTTCTTCTTGTAGATTGCGTCCATCCTCGACTTCTCATCTGGAGTTGAGTTTTTGTAGGCGTGGAGCACCATGAGCGTTATCTTCCCCTCGTAGAGGTCGCCGAGGTTCTTCTTCCCGAACTTCGCCTCGTCGCCGATCATATCCAGAACGTCATCGATTATCTGGAATGCGATTCCTGTTTCCGTGCCTATCTCCTTGAGTATCTGGAGCGTCCTGGCATCACCGTGCCCCGCGGCAATCGCACCGAGCTGCATGGGCCCGTACACGGTATAGAAGCAGGTCTTGCTGTCGACTATCCTCATGTAGAACGCGTCGGTCGAGTTGGCCGGGTCCTCCACCAGTGAACGAACGATGTCGTTGTCGATCTTCAGGCCCGCCAGCTTGTAGTTCATGGCACTATTGATGTCCTTGGTCTCGTGGATGAACTCGTTCTCTATCTCCTGTCCTTCAACCGTATAGACCATCATGTCGTTGAACTTCCTGTAGAGCTCGTCGCCCTTCTTGCCGTTGGCGGCCCTGTAGTCGGCGAGCATGTGCCACATCTCGAGCTGCCCGAGGTTTGTGGCGTTTACCGTCCTGACTGCGCCGTAAATTCTGTGCGCGGTAGGCTTGCCCCTCCTGAGCTCGGAGTCGTCCTCCCAGTCATCCTGCATAAGTATCCAATCCTCCGAAAGCTGCTGGGCGGCGGCCGGCAGATACAGCTCCTCAGCCTTGGCGCCGTACATCATCCCGACCAACATCAACAGACCGGGTCTCGCATACTTCCCCTGACGGTCTATGTAATCCCTCATCGTCTCGTACAGCTTTCTGGGCTCCTTGTCCTTCGGGATGTACCGGCAGATCAACTCGTAGATCTTCGGCTTGTGCACGTTTACAAAGTCGTGGAATATCATATCTCTCGCCCCCGTTGTCCCTTGCACCTCTATTTCCTGATTCCTCAATCCAATGGCGCGCAGTATCCTGTCGCTGAATTTTGTTGACATGTGACTACTGCAAAAATGTTTAAATGGTATAATATCTAAAGCTATGCCCCCTATCCGCCGATGGGCGAAGTCCGGCTTTATTCATCCATACTTACTGCCTTAAGAACGACGCGGGCGGGAAGGTCTGCGTGTCGTAACTCAATTCCTCAATATCCACCGGGACGTGTACTATATTTCTTAGTGGTATCTGCTTTTCAAACGAGTCGAATAGGGTCATGCCGGTCGAGAACTGATGCCTTACTGTGCCAGGTTCTGCCTCAGTAGGGTCGGTGCTGCCCTTTATCCTGTTTATCAGCGTCAGCGCATCTGGACCCGTCACCGTCACGAGCAATATGTCCTTGCCGGTATATTCCTTCGCATGCATCTTTAGCATCAACTCCCCCATCACCTTCTCATCACCGGCTGGGGTGAACCCCCTTTCCAGTATTGTCTGGATTGTCTTCCTGCCCACTTTCTTTATGTAGTCATCCCCGCGGCCAAGGAAGTGCCTTTCCGCCTGCTCCTTCGTGAACCTCCTCCTCTCGGATGTGCACGTCAGGCCGTTGTTCTTGCAGTACGCCTCCACGAAGGCGAGAATGTCCTTGTGCCTGTCGGCTGCAATCTCCTCTGGCTTTATGAGCATTATGGTCCTGTCGCTAAGCAGATGCTTCTGATCATCCTGGTGCACAGGAGCATGCATCGCTCCGGTCGGTGTAGCCATATTGGTCCATCCTTTTTGTCGGCTGAAAGGCCGAACTAATGCCTGAAAGGGCTGGTACGGATGATGTATAAAAGGTTTGAAAAGGGTTCGTTTAGTGCCGTTTTCGACCGGAAATCTGAGCCTTTCCGGTAATTAGTCACCATCGGAAAGGGTCATGTATGCGTCTTTGTGCGTCAGAACGTAATCTATGTCCTCCACAGAACACTGGTATGAAGGGATCTTTTCTTCCAGCTCTTTTGCGTCGTAGGCCAGTATTACAACTTTTGAGTCTGAAGGATAACGTTGCAATTCGTGCCCGCCCTGGCACTGGAGAACCAGCACGTTATCCATCCTTCTCATCGAGCTGAATCGGTGCGGGTTCGTATGATCCGTAAGATCCGTAGAGCAGCTGCAACCCTTTGCGAGGGCATTGCGCAGGTCGGCACGCGTCTTTACCCAGATCGGCTTCTCCCCCTCCTTCATGTTTAACGTTCGCAGGCTGAACGAATCAATTATATCTTGCCTGTGGCTTTCCGCATCGACGGCTATCTTCTTTAATTCCTTGGTCAGGCTCTCAGGATCCCATTTTTTCCTTTCGCTGTAGGTGTAGGAAATGTCCTTTATTATCTGTTCGAGGCTGAACGGATAATGCCCGTCCGTTATTATTCCCCCAGCCCTGCTGCGGCCGAAATCGCTCTCGACCCTGCTCTGGGGGGCGAAATAGAAGTTGAGCGGCTGCATGTTCCCCAACTCTACCGAAAAGTTTATGGCTGAGGTTAGATACCACTCGATTTTGTCTTTGTCCATAGAGTAGCCATCCCCAATCGCCGCCTTTGCGGCCAGCTTCAGCTCTGCCTGGAACGCCTCAAGCAAAAAGAGCGAGCGCATCAGGTCCACATCGTCAATATGGGATTTATCAAGCTCATCGAACTCCGCCTCGCTCGGCAATACCCTCAGCGCCTTCCTGAAATCAATTTCGAACGCGTTCTTCGCAGTTTCTTTTGCCATTTCAACTCCGTCATCCGCCTCCCTCAATTTTACGATGTGCTTGAGCTGAGAGTGTTCTGGTCCGTATGGCAGACCAAGTAAATTTGCATTAGTTTCGATCTCTCCGATGCATCTCTTAGCGTCGTCAAGGTCGATTTCGTCCGGATGCATTCCAAATTCTCCCCAAACCTCACCAATGAACGGATCACTCATGGTCAAGTGGGTGTGTTTCTCGCATTCACCATCAAAGTCCTTGCAGTTGGTTTCAAAGCGATTATTTGCGTCCCGCCTTGCGGTGGGATAGCTTATGAGATGTGCATCGATCTCAGGATTGTAGCTGTAGCCCTCACTAAGGATCTCAATTGCGTCGTGTATCGCATCATCGAGCGCAACTCTTGCAACCTCTCTTGCGTCAAGCGTTTTTTCCACCATAATGCCAACCCGCAAACAGCTCGGTCCATTCTGATATTTATATCTATATGACGAGCAGAATCACGTTGCCGAGAAGCAGCGACGCGACAACGCCTATGAAGAGCGGCAGCGCGAGCGGCATGGCGCTTCGATAGACCGGAAGTTTTGATCGGACCTTTGAGGCCTTTAGTTTCTTTATGAGCTCGATGGTGGCGAGGCGGTCGAAGCTCTTCACCCTTCTCCTCATAGCTGATATGTCCTTCGCGTTCATGAGGTTGAAGGCGATTATGTCGCCCTCCTCAAGCTGGGATATTGGCAGGTACTTGACCATCGAATCGGTGATTGGGCGCTCGAAGACGGCGGTTGCGATTGAGCACGCCATCACCACAACAACGGCAATCACCCCGATCGTCGAGAGCGGGAAGTAATAGGCGGTGAACACCAAGAAAGCGGCGTAAGCGGCCCCGAGGACAACGCCCTTGAATATGTCGCGATTTTTTACCATCTTGCCGAGCCCGCGCTTCAGGAGCCCTGCCCTCGGCATATAATATAGCGGAATCATCAGGAGCGCGAACACCCCGGCTGCCAGGAATACGGACAGTATGAACGGCAATCCAAACTGCGGGTCTGCGGCGAGGTACGCAACAGGCTGGATCGGAAGTATGAGCGATATCGCAGCCATCTCAGTGACGTCGGCAGCGCCGATCTGGCCGGTGCGATACAGGAAGTACCCAAGACCGCAGATTATCAGTGCAATGAGCGCGCTAATCCCCATGACCTGGAGGTTTGGATAATACGCAATCGTCATCAATGCGCCGAACGCAACGGTCGCATATGCGAAGATGCTTGGAACATTGCGGTTGTTGAAGAGGTCGAACAACATATAGACTAGTGCGATTACCAACAGCGAACCGATCCTAAAGGTAGAAAGAAAATCCATGCTAAGTATTTGCGTAACACTTTAATAATCTTATGGTAGCCATGTTTCCAGCGGTCGTAACCCCCCTGCTTATTTTCAGAAAGTCATACGGAGGTTTGCAATAGACTCACAGAATACGTTGAGATGCAAGGAGATTTGAGAGCGCACGGAGCGTTGTTCCATGCACGGAGACTGCCACTGCGATGCAGTGCATCAACCGCCGAAAAACCCTGCTCCGCTCGTACCGGATATGGAGCAGCCTGCACGATACATCGAAACTGGATACGCCCCGCCGTATGTCCAGGTCCCTATGCCGGTGGATGATATCGGAGCATAATAGGTCTGGGCGTAGGGGCTGGAGCCGAGTGTGCCGACGCAGTAGATA